>JAIXTU010000173.1 GCA_027483785.1 Flavobacterium sp. | reverse complement strand
ACCAACAAGAGCGCATAAAAGCGTTTTTCCATAAGTGAATGTTTACTATTTCAAAGCGGCTTTCACTCGTTCGAAAGCGGCCTGATTTACGTCGATTTTAAAATCTTTTTTAAGGTTTGTTACCCAATTACTTTCGAGATATTGCTGATAATCGTTGATGATTTTTCCTTTTGCCTCCTCGAAAGTTTTGTCGGCAGCGGGTAGTATTTTCTTTATTTCAATCACGTAGAAGTAATCTCCTTTCTGAAGCACCTCACTAAGACCTTCCTTCCACGCAAGTGTTGCTGGATATGCATCGCTGTTTTCATCAAAAGTACCTTCTGTGATCATCACCGATTTGCCGTCTTTGTTTAGTTCCTTTTTGATGTCTGCAATTGCAGTTTTATTCTTAAGTGCTTTCTTGGTTTTCGTTACTAAATCTTTCGTTACGCTTGATGCTATAATACCTTCAAATCTTTTTTTCCAACGGTAAGCAGATTTGTTGCTGTTATAAAAATTCTGTAAACCAATTGTGTCGGTTTTTGCTTTCTGCCAGATTTCTTTTTCCATTAAATCAAAAAGAAGTAAGCCATCTCTATATTCTGTCATGATATCTGCGAACTCAGAAAACTCGTTTTCTAAGTTATTATTGTAATACTCCTGGAGCTTTTCTGCGGTAAACGACTGGTATAGATTTTCTACGAGTTTTGCAATAGGCTTAACATCGGGAGCTGCCTTTTGTCGTTTTTCTACGTATTGAATAAAATCTATTGCTTTATATTGCTGTTTATCTACAGTATAAATCGTTTTTTCAAAAGCCTTTGTATCTGCCGGCAGCTTCCATTCTGCTTTATAAAAAGAGTCATCAAAGATTTTTTCTACGGCTTTGTAGGTCTTTTGATCCGTTTTAGGACTATATTTTGCGGTAAGTTTGTCAACAAGGCTATTTGTAATTTTACGAGACCTTTCGTCTTTTTTGATTCGTGACTCCAAGTCGCTTTTTACTTCCTGAAAAGGTTTCATCGGGAATCTTTGCAAAAATTTCACGATGTGCCAACCGAATTCAGTTTCAAAAGGGGCACTAATTGCTTTTTCTACAGACAAGCTAAAGGCAACATCCTCGAATTCTTCAGAAGTTAAATCGCCAGAAGCAAACTTGTTTAAGACTCCGCCTTTTTTCGCGGTTGATTGATCATCAGAATACATTTCTGCTAGAGTTTCAAACTTCTCCCCTTGTTGCAATTTTTGATAGATTTCGCCTATTTTATCCTTGGCTTTTGCATCGCCATCAGTATTTCCTGACTTAGCGATCATGATATGTGCTACGTTAACCTCACCACGATTAGCTCGTTTTTCTAGAACTTTAATTATATGATAGCCAAAACGGGTTCTTACAGGATTTGAAATTTTCCCTACAGCAGTTATGTATGCCCCAGATTCGAATGGATATACCATTCTAAAAACAGAAAAGAAACCCAAATCTCCGGAGTTTTCTTTTGCTGAGGGATCTTCTGAAAACTCTTTCGCTAATTTTCCGAAATCTTCACCTTTAATAATGCGATTACGGATTTCTGAAATTTTGTTAAATGCTTTGAGCGTATCTGCCGGCGATGCATTTTCATCGCATGATATTAAGATATGAGCGGCTTTAATTTCAAATTTCGAACGCTCGTAGGCTTCCGCGACAAGTTCTTCGGTTACCTTAGTATCTGTAAGGTAATTTTTCGCCAATTGCGATCTGTAGGACTTCAACTCGTTTTGGTAGGCAGTACCGTTTTGCAAACCTAACTTGTTAGCTTTTATGATTTTTAGTTTGTAGCCGATATATAAATCTAAATACTGGTTTAGATCTTTCTGACTCTCATCTTTAACTAGATCAATGTTCTTTTTGTAGACGCGTGCAAACTCATCTGTGTAAAAAGGTTCACCATCCACAGTAAACAAAACTTCTTTTTTAATGTTTTGTGCAAAACCTGCAGGGATACTCAATAAAAACAGGCAGAATAAAAGCCATTTGATTTTCATAGATACAATATTTCGAAAATATGTTTAGTGAAGCACGCAAATTTAACAATTCGATTGTGCTACCGATGCCTAAAGCTCAGTATTAACAAATTTTTTAAGGGAAAATTATAGGGAGAGAATAATAAACTGTGATCGTCGGTTAGCCTGATGCTCTTCTTCCGAACATTTAACACCATCGATACACTTATTAATTGGTTGAGATTCACCGTATCCTCTCGCTGAAAGGCGATTTGCATCAATGCCGTGATCTATTAACCATTGGCGAGTTGATTGTGCACGTCGATCTGATAATTTTTCATTGTAAGCGGCTGTGGCTCGGCAATCGGTATGGCTTCGAATATCTATTTTCATATTAGGATATTCTATCAAAACTTGTCTAATTTTTTCAAGTTCTACTGCAGCATCAGGACGTATAAATGATTTATCCAGATCGAAATAAATCATTTTGATACCTACTTTTGGAGCGATATCTTCTCCTTTTTGGAAACGAGGTATTTTTTGTGAGAGCGCAATTTTTGCAGAAACATCTCCAGAGAAATCGGGTGTTTTGATAAGAACTTCATTGGTTTCGTAGGATTGCTTATTTGCTCGCAAGGTGTATACGCTTTTACAATTAAGCTCAAAACTAAATCCTCCTTTATCATTTGCGTACATTTCGTTTATGCGCTGCAAATTCTTGTCCATTAAAATTACCTGTGCGTTAGAAAGTGGCTGTTGTGTTTTTTCGTCTACAACAACACCTACTACTTTTTGCTTACACTCTAAAGGCTTAATTTCCGTTAGTTGGTAAATATCATCGTCACCATAGTCTGACGGACGATTTGAAGTAAAAAAACCGTTTTTATTTTTATCGTCAATTATAAAAGCAAAATCGTCGAAAGGAGAATTGATGGGTTCCCCAACATTTTGAATTTCCTCTGTAGTTGTCGGGTTTTTTAATTTTGCGGCAAATACATCTGTTCCACCGAGACCGGGATGACCGTCACTAGCAAAATAGAGAGTATTGTCGCCAGTAACAAATGGAAATGTTTCTCGGGATTCAGTATTTATTTCTGGACCAAGTGTTTGAACTTCACCAAATGTGCCATCTTTTTTTATTTCGACTACATACAGGTCAGACTTTCCTACTCCACCGGGACGATCTGAGGCAAAGTATAAATATTTCTCATCAAGACTTAAAGCTGGGTGGGCAGTAGAGAATTCATCGCTATTAAAAGGAAGTTCTTTAACGTCTTTCCACTTTCCGTCTTCAAGAGTTGCTTTGTATATTTTCAATAGAACCTGCTCTCGATTATTTTTGTGTTTTTTGCCGTTCAAATAATTGTTTCGGGTAAAATACATCGTTTTTCCATCGGCAGTAAAAACTGCGCTCGATTCGTTTAAAACCGAATTCACTTTTGAATTAAATCGTTCGGCTTTATTTGCTGATCCATCATTGTCGAACGACACCTGATAAAAATTAGAAAAGGCTCCGTTAGTCCACTTCATTTTAGATTTAAAGGCACCGCCGGTGTCTCTTGTAGTGGTAAAAACTAGTTTGTTTCCAAGAAAAGCTCCACCATAATCTGAATAAGGCGAATTAAACTCGGAGATTTTGATGTTATATCTTCCGGAATTCTGTTTTATTGCTTTTAGGTAATCGTTTTTTTT
>JAIXTU010000121.1 GCA_027483785.1 Flavobacterium sp. | reverse complement strand
AGTACATTTCAAAAAATTGTTAAGGTCGCCAATAGTTTGTCTACCGAGTAATCTGCTGTAATGCAATAATTTAACTTGTTGTTCGTTGGTTAATAAAAATCCGTTAACCAAATAATCAAGAGTTACTTTTTACTCGATTTATCCTTCAAATATTTTTATATGCGTTATTTCTTTCTGTTTTTGTCTGTTTTCTTTATCTCGTGTAAGCAGGAAAATCCATACTTCGAGGCCGCACGCGAAAACGATAGCAAAAAACTTCCTAGTAGAGGTGGCGATTGGCTCCTGAGTCATCCGGAGAAATTTGTCTCGTACGAAGATTTTATCGAAAAGTATAAACCCATCGATTCAACAGTAGCTCAAGTTATTTGCATACAGCCTGTTGGTTTTTCTCAAGTACATTTCAATCCTGATTTTCAAAAATGCGCGACGTATTTAAGCTTGTTTTTTCAAAAGAATGTACGCATTAACAATAGCGAAATATTGGTTCCTAACAGTCAAAATTCACGAACGGGTTACGACCTAGAATTGCAGTTAAATGCAAAATTTATCAACGATACGCTACTCACTCAATCGACGTTCACCAATTATTTAGCCACAATGGCTTTGACGCAAAATGATATTTATCCTGGAAATGACTGGATTTATGTTTTTGGACTTGCAAATTACGGTAACAGAGTTGGAATAACGAGCACTTATCGATTCAAAAACGAGGATCCAAAAGTAGCTTTTTGCAGACTTATCAAAGTGGCATCTCACGAAACTGCGCACATGTTCGGATTAACACACTGCCTGAAAAATGAGTGCTTGATGAATGGCTGTAATCATATCGTTGAGTTAGATCGTAATTCCTTGCGATTGTGCTCCATGTGTCAACAAAAACTTGCCTACAGATTAAGAATAAATCCCGAAAAAAGAAGTGTGGATTTACAGAAATTCTTCGTTGAAAACAACTTTCCAGAAGTAGCAAAGCTGCTTGTGAAAGACTGTGGTTCGTAGCTCTTTAGCAAAGCTAGAAGGGCGTAAAAACAAAATTGAAGCAAATCTTATTGAATTCCTGCGACACAGTCTTACAACTGTATTTGCCTTTCCAGTTGCTGTTCCAAGGAAATAAATGTTTCTGTACGGCTAACGCCATCGATAACCTGAATTTTGTTATTCAACAAATTCATTAAATGTTCGTTGTCGCGGCAAATGATTTTTATTAAAATCGACCAATTTCCTGTGGTGTAATGGCATTCCAAAACTTCAGGAATTTTCTTTAACTCGCGAACGGCTTCCGGATTTCGGGCAGCTTTGTCGAGATAAATACCTATAAATGCCATGGTGCTGTATCCCAACACTTTATTGTTGACCATGAATTTAGAACCTGAGATTACGCCCGCTTGTTCTAGTTTTCGGAGTCGCTGATGAATAGCAGCTCCAGATATACCTACTTTATTGGCAATTTGCAGTATGGGTTTTCGGGCGTCGATCATTAGTTCGCGCAGGATTTCTTTGTCGATACCGTCAATTTCTATTTGTAGCGCATTGATTTTCATAAGCGTACCTTAATTTCCGTAACCTTTGTAATCTACAACTTTCTCGTTAAAAATTACGCCGTGCTGTTTCAATTCTTGTAAAACGGGCTCGTAAACTTCTTTTGCAATAGGCAATCGCACGCCGGGAGTTGTAATTACTTTATTGAGAATCATCAGTGCCGAAATAGCAACCGGAAGGCCTACTGTTTTGGCCATAGCCGTGTATGTTTGGTCGTCGCCCAGGCAAACCATGGTGGCGTCGATTTGCTGCTTTTTGCCTTCGAGTTCGTAACCGATTTTGTGGTACATCACTATCATATCGGTATCGTCTTCAGATAGTTTCCAGCTGTCGCTCAATATCTTTTCTAAAATCATTGCCGGCGTCGCGTTCTTGATACCTACAATTTTGTTTGGATTGAAGAGATCGAGTTCCTGAAGTTTGTCCCAGGTCACGTCGTCTTGTTCGATACCTGCGTTTAAACGTAGTTTTATTTCGACCGAATCGCTCGGATGGTGTGGCAAAAAGAGGTTAATAAATTCGCGGTAGCTCAGTTGTTCGGAATTGTCGATGGTGTACGAGTCGTCGGTCATACCCAACTGAACAAAAACATTCCAAGCTCTTGAAAAGCCTACACGTCGGATGGTTCCGCGGTACAGCGTCAGTGCATCTTGCAAGCCGTAAACTTCGCGGTATTTTAAACTGTCTCTGTTGGCGTAGCCTTCGAATCGGCCAAAACCGTCGATTTCCAAAAATTCGGTACGTCGGAATAATTTGTGGTACGGGATATACTTGTACGTTCCTTCTTGAAGAAACTTCGCGGCACCGCCTTGTCCGGCCAAAACAACGTTTCGAGGCGCCCAAGTAAACTTGTAATTCCACAGATTATTGTCGGATTCGGGTGCTACCAAACCGCCGCAAAACGATTCGAATAGCAGCATTTTTCCGCCTTTAGCTCGAATTTCGTCAATAATTTTCATAGCACTCATGTGGTCGATTCCCGGATCTAATCCAATTTCGTTCATGAATACCAATCCTTTTTCAATGGCTTCTTGGTTTAAGGCCTGCATGCCGTCGCTAATGTAGCTTGCGGTAACGAGGTGTTTGCTGTGCTTCAAGCAATCTTTTGCCAACTCGATATGCAAATGAGCAGGCAACATCGATAATACGAGGTCGGATTCGGAAACGAGTTTGCTTCGCGATGCGGCATCGTGGATGTCGAACGCCACCGCTGTTGCCGCTTTGTGATTGTTGATTTTCTTTTGAGCGAGTTCGACCGACAAATCGGCTACCGTTAGATGTAGGTGCTCTGTTTCCGCTTTATCCAATAAGTACTTTATAAGTGAAGAAGCCGATCGTCCGGCACCAACAATCAAGATATTTCTCATAGCTTTGTGTACAGATTTGCGCAAATGTAAACAATTGCCTTTGTTGGCTAGACTCGAATTTTATGGTTTTGAATAAGCAATTAGCAAGTACGGGATTAATTCTTGGTGCAATTAGTATTGTTGCCGGTGCATTTGGTGCGCATGCATTGAAGAAAATCTTTACGGAAAATCAGTTGGAAACCTTCGAAGTTGCTGTGCGCTATTTGATGTACAACGGTTTATTTTTGGTTGCAATTGCTTCGTTTTCGTTTTCTAAGAAACAAGCAAACAGCATTTTACAGCTCTGTCTGTCGGGCGTAATGCTCTTTTCGGGATCTATTTTTGGATTATTGTTTGGAACGAACCTCGGAATAAATGTTAAATTTCTAGGGCCTATAACACCAATAGGCGGCGTTTTGATGATTGCTGCTTGGATTTTAACAATTTACCATATTTTTCGCTCGAAAAAAGAAAATCTTTCTTAACTACAACGTTGTAATTTAATAATTTTTACTTTTACAGCAAATTTTAATGCAATACAATTCATAATATTATGGACAATCACGCCTTGATTACGAAATCGATTTCGTTAACTTCCTTAGGAATTCAAAACGCTCAAGTTCATTATCAATTAAGTCCGGAAGAATTGCACAATATAACTGTGTCTAAAGGTCAAGGTGTTACTGCTAGCTCAGGCGCGCTTGCCATTAACACGGGTGCGTTTACAGGACGTTCGCCTCAGGATCGTTTTATTGTTGAAGATGATATTACTCGTAATCACGTTTGGTGGGGAAAAGTCAACATTCCTTTTGATAGTGAAAAATTTGATGCGCTTTACGATCGTGTTTGCGATTACTTATCTAATAAAGAAGTTTTTGTTCGTGAAAGTTACGTGTGTGCCGATCCGCATTACCGATTGAATGTACGTGTGGTTACCGAAACTGCTTGGTCGAATTTGTTTTGTTATAATATGTTTTTGCGTCCTAACGCTAGCGAATTGGAAGGTTTTTCGCCTGATTGGCACGTAATCTGTGCTCCAGGTTTCGAAGCTGTGCCCGAGCGCGACGGAACCCGACAGTCGAATTTTGCCATTCTAAACTTCTCGCGAAAAATTGCTTTAGTAGGCGGAACGGGCTACACCGGGGAGATGAAGAAAGGAATTTTTTCAGCCTTGAATTTCATGTTGCCTGTTTTTAAAAATACATTGCCGATGCATTGTAGTGCTAACGTGGGCGAATCGGGCGATACTGCTTTGTTCTTTGGTTTGTCAGGTACAGGAAAAACTACCTTATCGGCGGATCCAAACAGAAAATTGATTGGCGACGACGAACACGGTTGGACATCCGAAAACACCATCTTTAATTTTGAAGGCGGTTGTTATGCCAAAGTTGTAAACTTGACAGAAGAAAGCGAACCGGATATTTTTCGTGCCATTAAACCAGGTGCCATTTTAGAGAATGTTGTTTTTAAAGAAGGTACAATGGAAGTTGATTTTAAAGACACGTCGATTACGCCCAACACACGCGTATCGTATCCAATCGAGCATATTGCTAACATTCAACCAGGTTCTATAGGAAAAAATCCAAAAAATATCTTTTTCCTTACAGCCGATTCGTTTGGCATCCTTCCTCCGATTTCTCGTTTAACACCCGGTCAGGCGGCGTACCACTTTATTTCGGGCTACACGGCAAAAGTTGCCGGAACCGAAGCTGGAGTAAACGAGCCACAACCTAATTTCTCGGCTTGTTTTGGCGCGCCGTTTATGCCTTTACATCCAACAAAATACGCCGAAATGTTAAGTGCTAAAATGCAAGAAGCCGGCGTAAAAGTATGGTTAATCAATACCGGTTGGACGGGCGGCGCTTACGGAACAGGTTCTAGAATGAAGTTAGCTTACACACGTTCGATGATTACTGCTGCGTTAAATGGTGAGTTAGATGCGGTCAACTACCAAAAGCACGATGTTTTTGGAATGGAAATTCCAACCAGCTGTCCAAATGTGCCAGCGGAGGTTTTGAACCCAAGAAATACGTGGTCTGATGCTTCTTTATACGATCAGAAAGCCGTAGAACTTGCAGCAAAGTTTAAAGATAATTTCAGCAAATTTGAATCGTTTGCCAACGCCGAGATTATGGCTGGCGGCCCAACAATATAATTCAAATAAAAAGTAGTTTTTAATTTGTTCATGTCCGCGGTAGTTTGTTGCGAGCTGTCGCGGATTTTCGTTTTAAATCGAAGGTATTTCGTTTCTTAACTTTTCTAAATTACAGCGTTGAGAAACATACTTTTCGAAATCTGTTATATGAAAACAAACCTACAGCTCGCGTAGATACTTCATCACACTTGCTGTCGCTCCGGTATTCATTTGCACAAATGTTTGCGCAATATGCCCTACTTCAGCTGCAATGTCGGGTTCATTTAATAATAAATCAATTTTTTCACGCAAAACCATTTCCGAATCAACTGATAGGACACCGCCGTTTTGTACCAGTGCTGTAGCTTCTGCAAAATGGCTGTAATTCGGGCCAACCACCACAGGAGTTCCAAAAACGGCTGGCTCTAATACGTTGTGTACGCCCGGGTTTCCGAAGCCGCCGCCTACATAGGCTATATCCGCGGCAGCATAAAGGCTTGTCAGGAATCCGATAGCGTCTACAATGAGTACTCTTGCAGCAGGGAGTTCTTCCAATTTCATGAAAGAGAATGTGCTATAAGGTACGCGCAGCTGTTGTTGCAATTCGGTAATTTGTACTGCTTTAATGTTGTGCGGAGCGAACAGAAATTTAGTATTGGCTGCGCTGCTATTGATGTAGTTTGCCCACAATTGCTCGTCTTTTGGCCAACTACTGCCAATGACAATCAGATTATCGGTGCCTTTAAAAGTTGTTAGCCATTCGGGCGTTTTTACGTGAGTGGCAATCGTTGCTACTCGATCGAAACGCGTATCGCCGCTCACGCTGATGTTTTGAAATCCGATGCTGCGAAGGAGTTCGGCAGCAGTAGCATTTTGTACAAAAAAGTGTGTAAAAGCGGTTAGCGCCTTTCGGTAGAAGCCACCGTACCATTGAAAGAAAATCTGATTGGATCGGAATACGCCTGAAACCAAGAAAAGTTTGGTATTGCTGCGTTTCATTTCTTGTAAATAGTTCGGCCAATATTCGTATTTGACAAAGAACACGAGTTCGGGATTGAGCAAATTCAAAAACTTTCTGGCGTTAGCAGTTGTATCCAGTGGGAGGTACAGTGTTAGGTCGGCAATTTTATTGTTTTTGCGTATTTCATAACCGGAAGGCGAAAAGAACGTCAGCACAATTTTGTGGTCTGGAAATTGCTTTTTTACTTCTTCCATAATGGGTAAACCTTGTTCGTATTCGCCAAGAGATGCGGTGTGAAACCAGATGGTCTTCGGCTCCGAACGCATAAAATCTGCTAGCTGTGCGAAAACCGTGGTTCTGCCCGATACAAATTGCTGGATTTTAACGGAGTTCCTTGCAACAAGTGGCAGTAAGAGCTCAACCAAACGAACGACTAAAGAATAAAGCGTGTACATGTAAAAAAGCTTTCGATTGCGAAAATACGTTTCTTTTTCTTGACAGCTAGCAACTGCTTTATTTCTTACTTTTGCGCGGTAAATTCCTTACACATGCGAAAAATTCAAATGGTTGACTTAAAAAGTCAATACGAAAAGATAAAACCGGTGGTCGACGCCAAAATTCAAGAAGTTTTAGACACCAATACGTATATCAACGGACCTGAAGTTGCTTCGTTTCAAAAAAATCTAGAAGCGTACTTAGGTGTAAAACACGTTATTCCTTGTGCAAACGGTACCGATGCTTTGCAAATTGCGATGATGGGATTGGGTTTGAAACCGGGAGATGAGGTTATTACAGCCGATTTTACTTTTGCAGCTACCGTCGAAGTAATTGCTTTATTGCAACTTACTCCTGTTTTGGTTGACGTAGAATTAGGAAACATGAACATTTCCATAGAAGCCATCAAAAAAGCCATCACTCCAAAAACCAAAGCCATTGTTCCGGTGCACCTTTTCGGCAGAGCGGCAAATATGGAAGCAATTATGCGTGTGGCCGAAGAACATAATTTGTACGTGATTGAAGATAACGCGCAAGCTATCGGCGCCAATTGTAAGTTTTCGGACGGCAGCAAGCGAAAAGCGGGAGTGATCGGACATGTAGGAGCAACCTCGTTCTTTCCTTCTAAAAACTTAGGCTGTTACGGCGATGGAGGTGCAATTTTTACCAACGACGACGAACTGGCGCACACCTTACGCGGTATCGTAAACCACGGTATGTACGTAAGATATCACCACGATGTTGTAGGCGTAAACTCTCGATTGGATAGTATTCAAGCAGCTGTACTAAACGCGAAGTTGCCACATTTAAATACGTACAACGCCGCTCGTCAGAACGCCGCTCGAAAATATTCTGCTGCTTTTGAAAATCATCCGAAAATCATAGCACCTTCTATTTGCGATATCTGCGACTGCCATGTGTTTCACCAATATACCTTGCGCATTATTGATGGCGATCGCGACGGACTCATGCAACATCTTTTAGACAACGGAATTCCTTGCGCCATTTATTATCCAATTCCGTTGCATGCACAGAAAGCTTACGCAGACGAACGTTATCAGGAAGCAGACTTCCCAAATACCAACCGTTTGGTTAAAGAAGTTATATCACTTCCGATGCATTCGGAATTAGACGACGAGCAAATTGCATTTATTACAGGAAAAGTACTAGAATTTTTAAAACCATAAATCGTGCGAATACTCGTTACTGGCGGATTAGGATATATTGGAGCACACACAGTTGTAGCTTTGATTGAAAAGAATTTTGAGGTTGTAATTATAGACGATTTATCGAATACGTCAATAACTGCATTAGATGGCATCGAAAATATTACCGGCGTAAAACCCGATTTTTACGAAGTTGATTTACGAAACCAAAGCGACGTAACTAGCTTTTTTGAATCGCAAGCACAAATCGATGGCGTCATTCACTTTGCCGCTTCAAAAGCCGTGGGTGAAAGCGTTACCAACCCATTTTTGTATTACCACAACAATATTGGAGGCATTCTAAACCTACTTGCTGGTTTGCAAAAATTTCCAAATGCGAAGTTTATTTTTAGTTCGTCTTGTACCGTTTATGGCCAGGCCGATGAATTACCGATAACTGAATCGGCACCGATTAAACCGGCCATGTCGCCGTACGGAAATACCAAACAAATAGGAGAGGAGATTTTATCGGATATGGCAAAAGCCGATCAAATTCAAGCAATTGCCTTACGATATTTCAACCCTATTGGTGCACACGAAAGTGCCGAAATTGGCGAACTGCCGCTCGGTGTTCCGCAAAATTTAGTGCCTTTCATTACGCAAACTGCCGCCGGATTACGCAGCCAATTATCTGTCTTTGGAGCCGATTATCCAACTCCAGACGGCACATGCATTCGCGATTACATCTACGTGGTCGACTTAGCCGAAGCACATGTAGTTGCCTTGCAGCGTTTGCTTAAAGGTCTAAACCAATCGAATTTAGAAATCTTTAATCTCGGAACAGGAAAAGGTTCTTCAGTTCTTGAAGTAATTAACGCTTTTGAAGCAGTTTCCGGAAAGAAATTACCGTATCAAATCGTAGCGCGACGCGAAGGCGATGTTACTGCTGCTTATGCCGACACCCACCACGCTAACGAAGTTTTAGGTTGGAAAGCCAAAAACGATCTTACTCACGCCATCGCTACAGCATGGAAATGGGAACAAAAAATCCGCGGCATTTAACCGCGGATTTTCTTTTATAAAATCTTGATTCAAAATTCATTCGGAATCAAAAACTTCGATACGCTGCGTTTACAAATTTTCTGTTGTAACTTCTTTCTCGATTTTCTTTACCAAGCCTGTTAAAACGGCCCCTGGGCCAATCTCCGTGAAATGTGTCGCTCCATCGGCAACCATTTGTCGCACCGATTGTGTCCATTTTACCGCACCCGTAAGTTGTGAAATTAAATTTTGCTTGATTTCAGCAGCATCAGTAACGGCTTTTGCAACTACGTTTTGATATACTGGGCAAATCGGATTCTGAATGTTCGTTTTTTCAATTGCTTCGGCAAGTTCGGCGCGTGCAGGTTCCATCATCGGCGAATGAAATGCACCACCTACCGGTAAAATGAGCGCGCGTTTTGCTCCTGCTGCTTTAAGGCTTTCACAAGCTTTTTCTACCGCAGCCACTTCGCCAGATATTACCAACTGTCCCGGACAATTGTAATTAGCCGCGACAACCACTCCCGGCGTTTCCTCACAAATACGCTCTACTATTTCGTCTTCTAAACCAAGAACAGCAGCCATCGTCGACGGTGCTGCTTCACACGCTTTTTGCATGGCGTTAGCGCGAATGGCAACCAAACGTAAGCCGTCTTCAAAACTCATTGCTCCAGCAGCAACCAAGGCCGAAAACTCTCCCAGCGAATGTCCTGCAACCATTGCCGGCTGAAATGCGTCGCCAAGCGTCATAGCGCCAATAACAGCATGCAAAAACACTGCGGGTTGTGTTACGTTCGTTTGCTTTAACTCGTCGGCAGTGCCGTTAAACATAATGTCGGTAATTCGAAATCCCAAAACCTCATTAGCCTTTTCAAATAGTGCTTTGGCTTGTTCCGAACTCTCGTATAAATCTTTTCCCATGCCGCTAAATTGCGCGCCTTGTCCAGGAAATACGTATGCTTTCATCTGTAAATTTGAATGTTTGTAATTGCAAAGAAAGTAATTCGAAGCAGTTCAACCTAAAAATTTTATCACTTAATTAATAGTCAGAATTCGAATAGTACTCCACTTTCTAACATCTTTTTGCAGTTCTTTGTATAACATTGTTTTTAAACGTAACACATTTACAAAACAGCTTACTAATTACAAAAACACAAGAAAATGAAAATAGTATTACGCATTTTATTGCTTCTACTCACATTGTATTTTGGAATCTATTTCTTACTTCCCGTATTAAATTACGGCTTTTATGGCTTAGGACTTTTACTGCTGTTTACCTTGCTGCTAACAGTAGTTTTTTTCACTAGTTTTTCTGTTAATCCAAAATCCAAACAAGTAGTTGCCTCTGGAAAGATTGGCAAAGTACTAGGAATTCCTCTGTTAATCGTTTTGTTGTATTTAACTGTAGTTCCGTTGGTTACCTCGCTACCGATGTTTCACGCCGATGCCTACCAAAAATTAATTGGAACCGTTAAAACCGGCACAGAACTTACCACGCATATTGCGCCGATTTCGCTCGATAAAATCCGTGTGGTCGATGAAAATTTAGCGTATCTACTCGGCGAAAAAATCATCGGCTCGCAACCTGCTCTCGGTTCGCAAGTTGAAATCGGCGACTTTACCATACAAAAAGTAAAAGACGAACTCTACTGGGTGGCACCTCTATTGCACACCGGTTTCTTTAAATGGTACGCCAATTCCGAAGGTACTCCGGGCTACGTTATGGTTTCTGCAACCAACGAGCGCGACGTTCGACTCGTAACCACCGTAAACAACAAACCGCTAAAAATCAAGTACCAACCGGCGGCGTATTTTGGGTCGCGCATCGATCGACATGTGTATTTTAACGGCTATATGGCTACTGGAATCACAGGCTTTAAATTCGAAATCGACGATGCTGGAAATCCGTACTGGATAGTAACCACTTATGATAAGAAAATTGGTTTTAACGGAAGCGATGCCACTGGCGTACTCTCAATCGATGCGCAAACCGGCGAAATCAAAGAGTATTCACTTACTTCAAGGCCTGCTTGGATCGATCGGATTCAGCCCATTTCATTTATCGAAGAGCAACTCGACGATTGGGGCGAATACGTTAACGGCTATTTCAACTGGTCGAATGCCGATAAACTCGAAACTACCGAAGGATTAACACTCGTGTACGGCAAAAACCAAAAATCGTACTGGTACACCGGATTATCGTCGGTGGGCAAAGACGAATCAACAGTTGGGTTTGTTCTTGTTGATACCCGAACCAAAGAAACAACCTATTACAAGCAAAGCGGCGCTACCGAATACGCAGCACAACGTTCGGCCGAAGGTAAAGTTCAAGAGAAAGGTTACCAAGCTTCAACGCCAATTCCGTACATTATCAACAACATTCCAACCTATGTAATGACGTTAAAAGATTCAGGCGGATTGGTCAAAATGTTTGCCATGGTTTCCATCAGCGATTACACGATTGTGGGCGTTGGAAATACCATGCGTGAAACTTTGATGTCGTATAAAAACGTGTACAACATGGCCGACAACGGAATTGGAGCCAAAAGCGTTACGCAAAAAGAGGTGCTCAAAGGCGTTATAGGTCGCATTCAAACCGATGTGAAAAACGGCAATAGCTTTTACTACTTTACCATTAAAAACCAGAACGACATTTTCGTAGGTTCTTCGCAACTGTCTAATCAACTGCCGGTTACGATTGTTGGTGACAGCGTCGAAATTTCTTTCGATCGCGAACAAGAAGAGGTCATCGATATCTCGAGTTTTAAAAATAAGAGTTTTAAATAACATGAGTTCAATGTAAAAATTGATGTTAGCTTCAAAAAGTAGCTGAGCAAGTTTTTCTTCGACTTTCTAAAAACCACACTTTTAGCGTTCTAACAAAGATTTTTATTTCAAACTCACGATACTATTTTTTGGGGGTTCCGGCGCCACACGTTATAATTGAAACGATAGGTGTGGCGCCGTCGGGCTTTCTGCTTTACTCCGCCCCGCCGCAGCGGATGCGGGGTACCGCTGCCAATCCCTAACCCGAAAACGTGCACGAAAATCCGTCTGAATTTTGAAAAATCGGGTACAAAAATTCGTTTCCTTGGTTTTTTTCGTCCAACACATTACGAAGCAGCACGGCAAAAGTTTTACATTTGAAACAGCCGAGTTGCATCATGAAAAAATTTCTAAAACACGTTTTTCTTTTCTTTGCTCCCGTTGCAGTCCTGCTCGTAGCTTGCGAATGGGCGTTGCGATGCATTCCAAACGATGCCAACTTTCGCGAAACCCAGTTGCACAAGCACAAACAAACGATTACGACGCTCATTCTCGGCGATTCGCATCCGTACTTCGGAATTAATCCGGAGTATATAAACCCACAAACCTTTAATCTAGCTTCCGTTTCCGAAACACCCGACGTTACTCTAGCGGTTTTAAAGCACGAAATAAATCGACTTCCCAAACTCAATACGGTGGTCGTGGGCGTGTCGTACTTTAGCTTGTACGAAAGCTTAATCCTGGGTTCCGAGGCTTGGCGCTTGCGACATTACAACATTTACCGATCGATGCAGTTCGGTAAGTTTCCGCAAAATCATTTGGAAATGGGTTCGTTTTCAATGCTGCAAAACATCGACCGACTTCTAGGCTACTACGTACACAATAAATCGGAAGTGACGTGCAGTGCATTTGGTGCCGGAATAACGTACCAAGATTTCGATGCGAAACGCCTGCGCGAATCGGCAGCAATTTCTGCCAAACGGCACACTTTTGATTTGCAGGCAACCGACGTAAAGTTGCAGCGAACAGCACAGAAACAAGCCTTGCAAAATATAGTTTTACTTGCAACACAGCACAACATAAGAGTAGTTTTTGTCCTTTTGCCTGCAACAGATTCCTATCGCACGTTAATTCCTGTCGAGCAAAAGCAAGAAATTGTGCACGTGGTACAGCAGTTGCAAAACACAGCTTCAAATATTCGTTTTTTGGATTTTAGCACCGATCCGCGTTTTGTAATGCACGATTTTTACGACGCCGATCATTTGAATGCGGCAGGTGCCCAAAAATTGAGTTCAATTCTAGCAATTTGGTTAGCAAACTAACATATTTGATACCAGTCTTTTACTATAGACGTATTTGCATCTGAGAATTTGCCGGTTGCGCGGTACAGAAGTTTAATTAAAAGGCCTCGAATTTGATAATGAGTTATGCACAGAATAGTACTTTACTGCTTATTTTTCGCTGTTTCAAACGTAACTTTTTCTCAAGTTAAGGAAGAGAAGCGTTTTTCGATACACACAGATACGCTGAAACTCGCTCCTAAAACGTACCGCGATTCGACCCAAATTAAAGGGCATCTCGATTATATCTTTGAAAATTTCAGAGTCGATATTGGAAATGGAATTTCACTTTGCGACTATCTCTATAACAGAAGTCGCGAGATAAAAAAACCGGCGCTAATGGCCTCGGCACGTAATATAAAAGCCAGTATTTACGCGCTTCGAAACGACTACACTAATGCGACTAAGTATTTTCTAGAAGCGGCAGAACTATTCGAAAAACTGGATATACCGTATTCAACCGCTATCATGTACAACAACGTCGGGATGATGTACAACAACACGAAAAACAAAAAACTCGCACTTCAGTATTTTGAAAAAGGGTTAAAAGTTGCCGAAAAATACAAATTAGATAACCCGAAGGCGCTGATTTACATAAACCTAACAAACCTCCACATTACAGAAAATAATTTAGATGCTGCTCTTGAAACAGCTATAAAAGCAAATGCGCTTTGTGAAAAGCTGAAGTTATTTAAAGAGCAAGCCGTCAATGCAAATCTAATCGGGGTTATTTATTATTACAAGTCCGATTTTGAAAAAGCCTTGGAATACTACCGCTTATCGCTGAAGCTGTCTAAACAAGCGGGCGATGTGCATTCTGAAAATACGGCTTTGAGTAACATCGGTGAAATCCAAGCTTTGCAGAATAACCCCGAGGCATTAAATACCCTGCAAACTTGCGAAAACTATTTCAAGAAAATAAAAGACTATAGTAGTTTGCAACAAGTGTATGTGTATTATTCTACATTTTTTAGAAACAGTAATCAGGATAAAAAAACAATCGAATATCTCGACAAACTTCGGAAAGTAGAAAGCCAGCTTAGCGATTCACTGCAACGCAAATCGGTTGTTTTTTACCAAACTAAATTCGAAACGCAGCAAAAAGAAAACAAGATTTTATTGCTTTCCAAAGCCGATTCGATAAAGAATCTAAAAATTGCAAACCAACAGTTAGCATTAAGTCGAAATTTACTAGAATTAACGAGACAAAAATTAGCACTGTCCGGCGCGCGTTTGCAGCTGGCACAAGACAGTTTGCACATCGCGTACCAAGGAAAAACCATTTTGCAAACCCAACTGCAGGCGTCAAAAAGACAAGAAAAAATTAAAAGCTTGAGCAGAGAAGCCCTGCGGCAGAAATTAATTTTGAAAGAGAAAGAATTTGCTCTTAATCGCAAAAACACAACGATTGGATTCATACTAATTGCAGCTATTCTAGTACTCTTAATTGCATATGTTTTGTATAGAAAGAAACAATTAGAGCAAAAAGCAGTTTTAGCAGCCGAAAAAAGTAAACAACGCGAATTGTTAACCCAAGCAGTTATTGAAGCCGAAGAAACCGAACGAAAGCGCATTGCATCGGATCTTCACGACGGCGTGGGTCAGTTGTTTAGTGCCGTGAAAATGAATCTGTCCGGTTTGTTTACTCGTGTAGAACTTGTTCGAGATGAAGATCGGTTTCTGGCAGAAAAAACCATGGCTTTAGTTGATGAAAGTTGTAAAGAAGTACGCGTGATTAGCCACAAAATGATGCCAAACTTTCTGTTGAAATCGGGAATTGCATCCGATATCAGAAGCTTCATCGAAAAAGTAGATGCAGAAACACTAAAAATTTCTTTTGAAAGTCAGGGTTTCAAAGAACAAATGGAGTTTACCGAAGAAACCATTTTGTATCGCGTTATTCAGGAGCTAATCAACAACGTTATTAAACACGCGCAGGCAACGGAATTGCACATTGCACTGAACAAAACAAGTACAGCAATAACCGTTCAGATTGAAGATAACGGTATTGGCTTTAACTTGGAAGAAGCCATGGAAAAAGGTGGTTTAGGTATGAAAAATATTTTGGTGCGCGTTGATTATTTAAAAGGGAAAGTACATTTTGAAGCTAATAAACCAAGCGGAACAGTAGTGCAGATTGAAATTCCGATTTAAGTTACTGAAAAGAAAATAGTACAAATGAGTTATTGTTGTAGGGAGTGCTAATGCCTTGCTTTGTCCTGTAAGTAGTTACAAAAACAAATCAAGTGTATTAATTTCTAAAAATTCCCAAAATGAAAAACGTATTTAAAATTTCAGTTCTTGCTATCGCAGCATTTTTTATGGTTAATTGTTCCGATGATGATAGTTCAGGCGGCGGAGGTTCAGCAAACGGTTGGAGTGTTGGCAGCACCAACTACACCACTTCGATAACGCAAAGATTTGCGACTGGCAGTATTGAAAATGCCATCACTGCCATTGATGCAACCGGAGGTCAAACAAATTTAAACACGGCAATTGTTATCTTTAGCGAAGAAACAGGTATTGCTGCTGGAACGTATCGTATTATTACAGAAACAGATGGTCAGTTACCAGACGCGAACGAAATCATGATTTCGGCAGGTACAAATTACGATGAAGCAACGGGAGAGTACGGAACAAGTTACTATCCGGTAAGCGGCCAAACCGTAGATGCTACGGTAACAATAACAGGCGGAAAAGCTAAAATAGTAATTCCTCAAATTAATGTTACGCCGATTCCGCTAGGTTCTGGAACTGCAACAACTTTTTCAGGAACTATCATAGAACAGTAAACGGTTTTTATGGGCGCTTCTCTAATGCTAAAACACGCAAAATGAAAAAAATATCCATTGCTATTGTAGATGATAAGCGGTTGTTGCGCAATACTTTAACGGAGCAAATTCAATACAATCAGCCCATCGAGGTTTTGTTTACCGCCGAAAATGGGATTGATTTTTTGCAGCAAATGGAAAAGCGTCCAAAAAACAATCAGCCTTTAGTTGTTTTAATGGACATTGAAATGCCCGAAATGGATGGAATCGAAACCGTATTGATCGCCAAAGAAATCTATCCCGATATTCAGTTTCTGATGCTTACTGCCTTTAGTGAAGACGAGAAAATTTTCGATGCGGTAAAAGCAGGTGCGAGTGGATATCTACTTAAAGATGAATCGATTGCCAAAATAATTTCTTCCATTTCCGAATTGTTGTACGAAGGTTCAGTTCCTATGTCGCCCATCGTAGCCAAACGAACTTTAGAAATGTTGAAAGTTTCCGAAAAATCGTTTCAAAAGGCTGAAAATGAATCAGAAGCGGCGTCTGATGTGATTGAATATCTTACGTCTCGTGAAATGGATATTCTTCAGGAAATCGTTTCCGGATTAAACTACAAGGAAATAGCCGACAAACTTTTTATTAGTCCACACACCGTCCGAAAACACATTGCCAATATCTACGAGAAACTCCACGTTTCCAATAAAACGGCGGCAATAAAAATTGCGTTGAAAAAGAGATGGTTTTAGCTGAAGTTCTCTTCTAAAATCGATTTCAAAGCAATAAAACCAAAAGAAGGTTCGCACACGTACGATTTGACCGCGAACTGAATTAGTTACTCATCTCTTTACAATTAACAAAACTCGGATAATCCGGGCACAGATCTTCTACGCCTTTTCCAAAAACAAAAACGAGTTACCGAAACCAACTAAAATCTTAAAGAATGAAAACAATAAAAATGAGTTTGCTGCTTGTTATTTGGGCATCAGCAACGTTTGCACAAAAGACCATTCAAGAAACCGCTGCATTTGCGATGGATGGCAATATAGAAACCCTTAAAGTAGCTGCCGGCGGAATTCTTTTAGTAGGAACTTCAAAAGGATTGACCGCTATTGAAGCCCATAAAAACGTATCCATTTACGATTACAATGCCCTCGGAAAAATAAATCCGACGGAAATGAGCATTATGGATAACCTGCCTTACGCCGTGCTCACACGCGGATACTCGAAAGTAATTCTAAACTACTTCACGGGAAATGAGGTCTTTACGCCGGCAAAAAACGATATGGCTGCTGTTTTTAGCGTACATCCCGACTTCTCCAATCAAAAAATTTACATGCTTGGAAGCAACAAACTTGGGTATTGTTTTGGTGTTTTCGACATGAATACACTTCAAAACGAAGGCATGATTAATTTCTCCGACAAGAAATCAATGGGAGCTTATATAGACGTTACCAAGTATTACGAATCTAACGGAAAACTCTTTGTGCGTACTGAAAAAGGAATTGTTTGCATTGATAAGAAAAACTTTAAAATTGATTGGACGTACAGCGATCTGGAAAAAACGTTTCCATACATAAAAGTGCTTGCTGATGCGGCAAACGGACTTTATTTCGTTACTGAAAGCGACATCAATAAATCGTACCTACATAAAATTGATCCCGCCGGAAATCGGACAACCCAAAAACCAGTCAAGCTCGAAGCGAATACGCATGAAATGACGTTCACTTCCAACGGACTCCTCTTAAGAATGATGGACACGAAGAACAGTTACTTTCAAATGTACAACACGCAAACAGCCGAAAGTATCTGGGAAAAACCAACGGATATCAAGGGAAGTATTTTTCAAACTATAAAAACCGACAACTATTATGCGTATGCTTCGAACGATGGATTGATAAACTCGTTGGATTTAGCCACGGGTAAAACGCAATTGAAAAAAGAAATCAAAACTGGTGCATGGTTTAAAAACGTGATTTTGTTGGAAAACGACTTGCTTTTTTACATTACCAGCACCAATATGGGAATAGCGAATTTAAAAACAGGCGAGTACGAAAAAGAACCTGTGAAGTTTAAGAAAGCCACTAATTTGATTACTGCTTTT
>JAIXTU010000025.1 GCA_027483785.1 Flavobacterium sp. | reverse complement strand
CGGTAATATTGCAATATTACAAAAGAATTATTGCAAAGCCAGTTGTGTTCATTTTTCTTCATAAACTGTGATCAAAATACAAGAAGTAAGTTTTATTGGAATGACCGCTAAAAAAGAATTTACACAACACTAAGTTTCTGTGAATTCTGTGTTTTCTGTGCGCAAATTAAATAGCACGAAAACTAAAGAAGCGCACAGCAATAGGCCTGCGGTTCCAAAACGTACTTTGTGCAAATACGCCAAAATAAAGGCTAAGTTCATTGGAAAACGAACGCTTGGTAACGATTTTCGCGTTAAGGAATACTTCCGGTCAGTTCGGCTAAAACCTCGGGTGCAGCGAAAATCCTGTTTTGCGGTGGCGTTTAAGCCGGAAAATTCCGAATGCTATCGGGGAAAGCGATATGCCCGACGGCGGCTATGAATTTCCATCGAGCCTTTGCCGCCGGAACGCCAAAAAAAAACCACTCTCGTGGAGTGGCTTTCGTTTATTAACTGTTGATCATTACGGGCATCACCAGCATCATGACTTTTTCACCATCGTCGAGACCGTCGACAGGAGTAAGAATGCCCGCGCGATTTGGCAACGACATTTCCAATTGAATTTCGTCGGATGTCAAGGTGTTGAGCATTTCCAAAAGAAATTTGGAATTAAAGCCAATCAAGATATCGTCGCCTTGATAATCGCAGGTCATGCGTTCATCGGCCTTGTTTGAGTATTCAACGTCTTCGGCAGAAATGTTGAGTTCGGCACCGGCAATCTTTAAGCGAATTTGGTGCGTAGAACGACTACTGAAAATCGACACACGTTTAACCGATGTTAGGAATAAATTGCGATCAATGATTAATTTGTTCGGATTTTCTTTTGGGATAACCTGATTGTATTTCGGGTACGTTCCGTCGATTAACCGACAAGTAAGCACTACATTGTCAAACGAAAATGTCGCATTCGATTTGTTGTACTCGATTTTAACTTCTGAATCCGACGTTTGTAGGATGTTCTTAAGAATATTTAAAGGCTTCTTCGGCATAACGAAAGCGGCCTCTTCGTTCGATTTTACATCTGTTCTCTCGTATTTCACCAATTTATGTGCGTCGGTAGCAACGAAAGTTAATCCTTCTGGCGAAAATTCGAATAAAACGCCCATCATAACCAGACGCAACTCGTCGTTTCCGGTTGCGAAAATCGTTTTGGTTATCGCTGTTGCCAAGATTTCGGATGGAATAGTAACCGAAGAAGGATCTTGTAATTGTTCTGAGTCTGGGAAATCTTCACCAGAAACTGCTGATAAAGCATATTTTCCAGAATTTGAACTAATTTCTACAGCAGCGTTTTCGACCGTAAAAGTGAGTGGCTGTTCCGGAAACGTTTTTAGCATATCTAGCAATAATTTCGCTTGAACTGCGAATTTTCCTTCACTTTCCGATTCGATTTCCAGTGTTGCCGACATTTTGGTCTCTAAATCCGACGCTGAAACTGTTAGTTGCGACTGATTGAGCTCGAATAGAAAATTCTCTAAAATCGGCATCGTGTGGTTATTGTTGATAACACTTCCCAACACTTGAAGTTGTTTTAGTAAGTATGAACTGGAAACTATAAATTTCATAAGTGTGAACTTTTATAAGGGGTAAAAATGAGACTAATTTTGAAGTTTTACAAGTATTCGCGCTAAACTATTTTTCAACATTAGCGCGCGTATTTTCGTTTTCGGAAATAAAAGATGAGAACTCCAGCAAGACCCAGTGCAATTAGCGGTAAAACGATGGCGTAAATCTGTGTATTCACGTAGTTTTCGGCTACTAAATTGCGGTCGAGTATCGGTAAAATTATTTCTTTATTTCTTAAATAAATAAGCTTGCTGTCGTCAAGTAAGTAATTGATACTGTTTAAAATAAATTCTTTATTTCCGTAAAACTTGTTTGTCCACTTATCAAAACCTAACTCCAAAGGAACACCGTTTGAATCAAACTGATTTTTAATCACATCACCATCGGCAATCACAATCATAGCTGTTGGTTTCTTTACCACGCCCAGAAATGTTTTATCGGAAAAGGCCAGTACGCGATTGTTAAAAACCGATGTAAACTTTCCTTCCAATAAAACAGCTAAAGGAATCGGAACTGCATTAGCAAAAGTTGCCTGATCGGGTCGCTCTTCCACCATACTCAGCTGCACTTCGACAGGTGTTCCGACAGCAATAGAAAGCTTCGAAGATTCCAACAAAACTGTTTTCTTGATGTTGTTGTTCAACAATTCTATTCCGTTAGCATATTCAAATTTTACACCATCGATATTCGACACTATCGGGTTATCTGTTGTTACCGGCGGATACGAAAACGGCGCGTAAAACCACGGAAATTGCGAATAAGTAGTATTGCTTCCTTGTTGTCCAGTAGCTAAGGCAATTGGCGTCGCTTGTCCTATGTCTTTTACAAGAACGGGAGCAATGCGAATTCCGTATTTAAAGAAGAGATCGTCTAAATTTAATGTTTGATTTCTCGGAAATGCAATTGCTGAGCCACGTTCGTTAAATAAACTGTCGGTTTCAATTGCAACTTGATCCATCAGCCAAATTGACTTTCCACCGTGGATTACAAATTGATCGAGCACTTGTTTTTCGGCATCGCTAAAAGCTTCCGTTGGCTTTGCTACGACAATCAAATCGTACTTTTTTAAATACGATGCAGCTTTTTGCGGATTTGGTCCCACAGAGTCGAGCGTAAAAGTACCGATGCGGTATTGATCTCGAACAGACGTAATGAAGTCGGCAATTTTTTTATCGTCTATTTCGCCGTTTCCTTTCATTACCGCAACTTTCTTGGTCTTTTCGGTGCTTACAATTTTGATGGCATTAGCAAAAGCATACTCCAAATGTTGTACACTGCTAATCACTTTTTGTTGTGTATCGGGATTTAATCCGTTTTTTAACAGCGGTATTTTAGTCGATTTATCACCCAAACTTGCCACAGCCCAAGGGAAAACCGTTTCTTGTGATTCTACACCTTTTTCTTGCACGCTTACGCGAACGGGCACTAAACCACGTTCAACAAAGGCTTGAATGACAGAATCTTGTTTTGTTTCGTTTTCTAAAGGATTTACAAACTCGAATTTGATGTTTGAATTTCGCGCTTCAAATTCTTCAAGTAGTTGTAAAGTTTCGGTTTGCAAACGTTTGAATTCACCCGGAAATTTTCCTTCCAAAAAAACATCTAAATACAGCGGCTTATCGATTTTATCTACGATCTCCAAAGTTTGTTGCGATAGGGTATAGCGCGAATCGGCGGTTAAATCGACACGAAAAAAGAAAAAAGCACTTAGTATGTTAAGCAGTACAAGGCCTGCGATCAAGAATCCGAGTTGTTTGTATGAAAACTGTTGCATCGTTATTTGATTTTGGCTTGCAAACGAAATAGAGTTAAAACAGAGAAAAGTAGTGCAATACTGATGAAGTATATCAGATCGCGACTATCAATAACACCGCGACTCATGCTGCTAAAGTGCGCCGACATTCCTATTTTTTCTATGGTGTTGGCGAATGTTCCGAAGTAGGTTGCGAGCGATTCAAATCCGAAATACATCAAAAAGCAAATTAGTAAGCCAACGATAAACGAAACTATTTGGTTGTCGGATAGGGTGGAGGAGAATGTTCCGATGCTACTAAAAGCGAGAATTAAAAAGCACAAACCTGCGTAAGAACCAATGATACTTCCGCTGTCGAGCGAATTTCCTTCGTAAGCTAAATTCCCTATCAAAAACAAATAGAATATTGTGGGAAGCAGAGCAAATAGCACTAAGAAAAATGCAGCAAATAATTTCCCGCCGAGCAATTGAAAATGTGTAATTGGTTTGGTGAGTAACAACTCGATTGTTCCCATACGAAACTCGTCTGAAAAGCTTTTCATTGTTACTGCTGGCACCAGAAACATCAGTATCCATGGGCACAAATTAAAGAAGGGCGTAAAATCGGCGTAACCGGAATTGAGCACGTTGTAATCGCCCTCAAAAACAAAAGTGAACAGTCCGGCAAGTACCAGAAACACCGCGATGACCAAATAGGCGATGGCGCTGCCAAAAAAACTTCTGATTTCTTTAAGGAAAATTGCTTTCATGCGACTTTAAATTTTGCAGCTGCAAATGTAAGGCTTGCGCAGAATTATACTACACGAATACTTCGGTAATTTGGTTAACCGACCAAGCTTCGGGTTTTCCGGCGAACATTAGCTTGGTTTCGCGCCAAACCGCATCGAAAAAATCCGACTGTCGATACGCATTTAAAGCGGCTTCGCTATCCCAAAAACTATAGGTAAAAAATATACAGGAATCGGCTACATCTTGGTATAGGACTAATTTTTGATTTCCTGGAAAGTTACGAATACGCTGTTTTATAACTTCGAAATTTGTCAAAAAGTTCGGCACAGCATCTGGTTTAAGCTGCAATTTAACGATGCGAATAATCATGATTTAAATGTAATTACGACCGGATCCAGATATTTTACTCCGAGTAAACTCTGCGCTGCACCGCTTCGCTGGGGATTTCCACGAAAAACAGCGATTTCTAAAAATCCGGCGTCGTTGAATTTTGCCAATGGCTGGCTGCTGTATTCGATGATTTTAAAGCGTTCGTCGCTGGCAATATCGCTGTAATTTTCCACAATTCGGCTAATGCTACCCATTCCAGAAACCGTTGCTCGGGGCAGGGAAATTTCGAAGCTACGTGCTTTCGCAAACGAATCGAAAAAGCGTTTTCGAATGTTGGTTACAATGTTGCCAAAACGATCGAAATAAATGGCACTTCCGTGAATTTCAGTTCCGTTTGCCGCCAAAGTAGCTTCTGGAGCTACAGTATCAGCAAGTTTTTCTCTCGACTTGGCTACTACGCTCACGGCACTATTTTTTGCTAAGTGAGCCGCCACGTACAAAAGCGTTTGAAAGTCGTTTTGTTCCACTAAAGCTTCGTGAATGTTGATTTCGTAAATTTCCGCGGCAGCGTTATTTCCTAAAAGAAGAGATAGAATTCCGTTATCTGCTGCAATAAAATATTGGTTAGCAAATCGAACAAGCACGTGTTGTTGCTCGCGATTGCGTTCATAATCAACTAAAATTAAATGAACGGTATTCTCAGGAAAATGAGCAAAAGCACCGTGAATGAGATAGGCGGCCTCAGCAATGTTAAAGGCGTCGACATCGTGTGAAATATCAATAACTTTTGCTTCTGGAGCCAAAGAGAACAATCGCGCTTTGGCCGCAGCTACAAAATAATCTTTTAACCCAAAATCGCTGGTTAGCGTAATTATTGACATTTATTTGTTTATAACTAAAATCGTCGCGGGCTATTAAAATCCCTAAATTTGAGACAAAGCTACATTATTCTTCATGAAAAGGAAGCTTGTAACTGTTTTAAAAACTAAATACAAATCATTTGAACGAGCGCATTATTGAGTTAGTTGACATTGCTCCCAAGGATTTTTGGGGTGCCCAAGACGCCCATTTGGAGACTATCAAGAAGTATTACCCGAAGTTAAAAATTGTTGCCCGCGGCACGACCATCAAAGCTTTTGGCGAAAAGGAAGTTTTAGATGAGTTTGAAAATCGTTTTAACCGCTTGATGTTGCACTTTAGCAGATACAACAATATCGATAACAATGTGATTGAGCGCGTTATTGAAGGTGGTGCACAGAATGTAGAGCGCATGGGCGATCACGATAAGATTTTAGTGCACGGTGTAGGTGGGAAAATCATCAAAGCCATGACTCCAAATCAGCAGTTATTGGTTGATACGCTTCAGAAAAACGACATGGTTTTTGCTGTTGGCCCTGCCGGTACCGGAAAAACCTACACAGGTGTGGCGATGGCTGTGAAAGCACTGAAAGAAAAAACGGTAAAGCGTATTATTTTGACTCGACCTGCCGTTGAAGCGGGAGAAAATTTAGGATTTCTTCCTGGCGATATGAAAGAGAAGCTCGATCCGTACATGCAACCACTTTACGATGCTCTTCGCGACATGCTTCCCAACGAAAAACTGGAAGACTACATTTTAAAAGGCATCATACAAATTGCTCCTTTGGCTTTTATGCGCGGTCGAACGCTCGACAACGCCTTTGTAATCTTGGATGAGGCGCAAAACACCACGCATTCGCAGATGAAAATGTTCTTGACGCGAATGGGACGCAATGCAAAGTTTATGATTACCGGAGATCCGGGTCAGGTTGATTTACCGCGACGTACAATCAGCGGTCTTAAAGAAGCGTTACTGGTTTTGAAAGACATCGACGGTATTGGTATCATTTACCTTGACGATAAAGATATTGTACGTCACCGTTTGGTAAAGAAGGTAATTGATGCGTATAAGAAAATCGAAAATCACGATTAGGTTCTGATTTTTTAAACTTTAAATCCCTATTACTGTTAACTAATTGCGGTACTGGGGATTTTTTCATTTTCAGAATTAATCAAGTTGTATTTTTTTAATGTGATTTAATTAACATTCTCAAAATCAGATGTTGGTTTAAAACATGTATATTTATAAAGATTTGAAAGAGCGCTAATTAGGTTTAGTGTACTCATTCTTATAAAAGCAGTTTTGCCACTACTTTTACCACTACTCTTCAGGAATACAGGTATTCAGCTTAAAATCAACTAGAATTAGTTTCCAGCACCTCATTCCTTTATCTTTTCAATTTCATATAAATATCTCAACAGTTTAGCTCTTCAGTAAAGCAGCGTAATGCTTTTTAATTGAGCTCAAGACTGACTATTGCTGTAGTTGCAAATAGTTATTACTACTTCTTAAACGTTCCTTTTTATTATGATAAATGTGATACGATTTGGTGTTCTTTTAGAACCCACGAAGCATTATTTTGAATCTGTTGGAGTTTTGAATCCGGCCGTTATTAAAGTTGGTTCTGAGATTTTCATGTTTTATCGAGCTGTTGCCGAGGGAAACTTTTCAACCATAGGCTATTGCAAATTTTCTAGTCCGACGCAGCTTTCTTTTAGAAGTGAACGACCATTAATTGTTAGTGAGTTTCCTTACGAAAGTCATGGTTTGGAAGACCCTAGGATTGTTAATATTGAAAATGTTTACTACATTACTTACACAGCATATGATGGTATTAATGCGCTTGGAGCTTTAACTACATCGGTTGATTTAATGCATTGGGAAAAACAAGGAATAATTGTTCCAAAGATTTCACGTGATGAGCTTAATTCGAAATTAAGTATTGAAAATCAGTTTGTTGATGAAGATGGTCGATCGACTTCTTCATTTATTTGGGACAAAAATTTGGTCTTGTTCCCTAGAAAAATCAATAGTAAATTTTACTTTCTCCACCGAATTAAACCTAACATTCAAATCGTAGTTGGTATTACTTCTTTTACGGAACTCACAACAGCATTTTGGAACTTATACTTCGAAAAGTACGCTGATTATGTTGTTCTAGCACCCAAGTACGATCACGAATCGGATTACATTGGCAGCGGTTGTCCGCCATTAGAAACGCAGTTTGGTTGGTTGCTTATTTACCACGGTGTACAAAGCTTAAGCGG
>JAIXTU010000406.1 GCA_027483785.1 Flavobacterium sp. | reverse complement strand
TGGGATGTTGAATCCGTCGGGAGTGATCAGGAAGTCGCCTCGCGAGATTAGACTTCCATTACTTTCGTGTAGTTGCCAAGCGAGTTGAACGCAGCGTGGCCAGTTTTCAACGTCGGTAATTGGCGCGTCAAAATTCTTAGGAAGTCCGGTGGTCTCGGTATCAAAAATGAGGTACTTCATTGAAATTTAGCAAATAAGGCAGTAAGGTGACAAAAAATCTCGAACATCAAAAATACGTAAGAGTTTGTGTTGTGATTGTTAAAGAAGACTAGAGTGAGTGAAAAGTTGTAAACAAAAAAAACCGCTTGATTGCTCAAACGGTTTAAGATAACTTGTGTAGTGAGTTCTAGTAACCTCTATCGTTTCTGTTACCTCCGCCACGGTTAAACCCGCCTCGATCGTTTCCGTAACCGCCACCTGGGCGACCTCCACCTGTTCTGTTACGATCAAAAGAGCGACGTTCTCCTTCCGGACGTGGTTCTGATTTGTTCACAACAATAGTGCGTCCCGATACATTTGCACCGTTTAATTCGTTAATGGCATTTTGTGCTTCGTCGTCATTAGGCATTTCGACAAAACCAAATCCTTTACTTCTACCGGTCATTTTATCGGAAATGATTTTTACCGAATCTACTGCCCCGTAAGCTTCAAAGGATGCTCTTAAATCTGCTTCCTCTATACTCCACGGAAGACTACCAACAAAAATGTTCATAAGAAAAAAATATTAATTCGAGGTAAATGTAGTCTATATATTCTCGGAAAACATAAAACAACTGTTATTTATTTGCAAATAAAAAAAGCGCTTGTAAAAAGCGCTTCGTAGTTTGTATTCGTTAATGATTAAAAAACAGGTATGTTGTAAAAATTCCCTTCTTGAAAATTAACGTTATCAGGAGCCAAAGTGCTCTCGCCTTGATACTTAGCATTAAATTTAAAAGTTCCCGAAATTACCTTTTTCTCTGGATCCCATTTGTTAATTACAATTTCTAGATTCCCTGGATCTTCGCGCTCAGCGTTGAATCCGAAACCGGTAACATACTCCAAAGCAGTTCCTCCATCGGTAAAAGTATAGCTTGCGCTAATTTCGTCATCCAAAGAAGGTTCTGTTGGATTGTAACCGTAGGTATACGTTTGCGCGTTAAGACTCGTAATTGGAATCGTAAGAACTATTGGAAAAGTGATCGTAGTTGTTTCGAATCCTTTGTAAGAAGTAATCGTTACTGAACCTGTATTAGGCACTGCGGGATCCGTGGGATTGTAATCGCCAGAAGTCAAATCACCTCTCCAAACACGATTGTCTTTGCGGGCTTGGAAACCTGGATCGTTAAAAACTACTTCGTTCTCGCAAGCAATTGCTACTAAAGCGAAAACCAATATTGAAAAAATTTTCTTCATTTGAGTTAATCGGTTAATATGACTTTGAGAAGTCGGTTACAAAAATAGTTTTTAAAACGAAATAGCAATCATATCCGCTCATAAAATCAAAAAATTACACCAGAATTAGAATTTTTATAACAAAGAACAAATTTGAAAGACCCACTTACGGTATTTCAGAAATTTATAGTACTTTTGCAGCCTTAATTAACAGAGGTCGAGCACCTCGCAATTTAATCAATAAGATTATGGCTGTAAAAATCAGACTACAGAGACACGGAAAGAAAGGTAAACCATTTTATTGGGTAGTTGCTGCCGATGCACGTTCTAAGCGTGACGGTCGTTACCTAGAGAAATTGGGAACTTACAATCCGAACACAAACCCTGCAACAATCGACCTAAACATCGATCATGCTGTACAGTGGTTACACAATGGTGCACAACCAACCGACACTGCGCGTGCTATTCTTTCTTACAAGGGAGTGCTTTTAAAGCACCACTTAGATGGCGGCGTTAGAAAAGGAGCTTTAACTCAAGAGCAAGCCGATGCGAAATTCGTTGCTTGGTTAGAAGAGAAATCTGGAAAAGTTGACGCTAAGAAAGACAACCTATCAAAAGCAAAAGCAGATGCGAAAGCTAAAGCACTTGCTGCTGAAAAAGCTGTTAACGAAAAACGTGCAAATGCTGCTGCTGAAGCAGAAGCTGCTGAAAAAGCTGAGGCTGAAGCTGCTGAAAACGCTGCTGCTGCTGAAGAAGTTGTCACTGAAGCTGCTGCTGAAGAGCCTGCTGCTGACGAAGCTACTGAAGAAACTCAGGCTTAATTTTTTCTGCGAATGCGAAAAGCTGATTGTTTCTACTTAGGCAAAATCGCGAAAAAATTTAGCTTTAAAGGTGAGCTACTATTATATCTCGATACCGACGAGCCTCACCTTTACCAAAATTTGGAATCAGTTTTTGTTGAATGCAACAACGAACTGATTCCTTTTTTTATGGAAAGTGCTTCCTTACATAAAAACGACTTCCTGCGCGTGAAATTCGAAGATGTCAACTCCGAAGCCGAAGCCGACGAACTCATCGGAAATGCACTTTACCTCCCACTCTCTTTCCTTCCAAAACTCAGCGGAAACAAATTTTACTTCCACGAAGTAATCGGATTCACAATCGTCGATCAAAAAGAAGGTCGCGTGGGCGTAATTCAATCGGTGAACGACACGACCGCACAACCCTTGTTTGAAGTTCTCGATGACGAAACAGAAATGCTTATTCCGATGATCGATCAGTTTTTAGTTAAAGTTGATCGCGCCAAGAAAGAAATTATCATGAATTTGCCGGAAGGCTTAGTCGATATGTACCGCTAATACATGTCTGTATTTTCATTCAAACAATTCGATATTCAGCAAGAACGCTCCGCTATGAAAGTAGGCACCGATGCAGTAATTCTTGGCGCCTTTTCCAATATCTCCAACCAACCACAAACTATTTTAGACGTTGGTGCAGGAACCGGAATCATTGCTTTAATGCTCGCACAACGCTGCGGAGCCGAAATTGTCGATGCCATTGAAATTGATGACGAAGCTTATTTGGATTGCGTTGAAAACTTTGAAAACAGTCCGTGGGGCGACCGACTTTTCTGTTATCACGGCGACTTTGCGGCGCTCGTCGAAGATTCGGAATACGGTTACGATTTGATTATTTCCAATCCGCCGTTTTACTTGAACCAGCACTTCGCAGAAACGGAAAGTCGCACTACCGCTCGATTTGCCGACAAACTACAACCCGAATTCTTTTTTGGTTGCGCGGCCGACTTGCGTACCGAAACGGGAACCGTACAAATTATCGTTCCCGAAGCCGATTATTTGGTTTGGGTGAACGCTGCCGAAAAAGCGGATTTAAAACTACAGAGCCGTAAAGTTATATTCCCGATGCCTGGAAAAGCGGCCAAAAGAACACTGTTACAGTTTGGATTCCGTACGGAAACACTAATAGAATCGGAACTAATCGTTGAAGAAAGTCGCGGAAACTATACGGCACAATACCGCGAAGCCACGAAAGATTTCCATCCCAAATTTTAACGGCGCTGCTTTACATGTGGGCGGTCCGGCGGCAAACTTACGCTGGAAATACTTAGCCGCCGTCAGGCCATTCGCTATATCTTTTGCCTGCGTACCTCCGGCAAAAGGATGCCGCTGCTGTCCTTACCGCGAAAGTCGTTATCAAAAAACGAACGTTATATTTTGTGGTTTGTAAATGATGAAAATTTCAAGTTTATAAAAAACACTTAATTATTTCTTTTACAGTATTTTGATACGTGGTAATATTGCAATATTACATTTAAATTTTAGCAAAGCCGAAACAACTCTGTTTTTGCTTTAAAAACCGTCTCTTTAACAGAAAAACTAGAACCCGAATTCGATTAAACAACCGACAAATATTGTTCTACTACAAGGCAACTTTTTAAAACTATCGAATTTATCCTAGACATCCGATCTTAATACTTAATACAACCGTCTTAATGCTTACAAACACGTCTTTCCGTGTGAGCGAGCGAAACGGCATCCTTTTGGCGCTACATCATTTCCACTACTGTTTTGCCAAAAGATACAGTGTAGCGCGCGACGGCGCCAAGGCAAGGCTAAATTCGGTTTATATGCGTTGGTGCGTTCCGTTAGTTGGAATAGCTTATAAGGGCACTTTCTTGGTTTGTTCCGTTGAGCGCCGGCACACCCAAATAAAAAAATCAGATCAACTTTTCCAGATTTCGTTTCAAACCTGCATAACCGGGACGTTCGAGCGGCGATTTACGGAAAATTTCCGAGAATGTTTCTTCGGTGAGTTCGAGCCATTCTTTTTTCGACATTTCTAATAGCTTGGCGTTGGGCGTAAACAGCGGTTCGTTATGAGGTTTACTGAACTTGTTCCACGGACAAACGTCTTGGCAAACGTCGCAACCAAATGCCCATTGATCTAGGTTAACTTCATCCGCAATGGGCAAGTGCGCCTTTAATTCGATAGTAAAATAGGAAATGCATTTGCTGCCATCGACCACATAGGGTGCAACTATGGCTTGGGTCGGACAGGCATCTAAACAGGCGGTGCAGCTTCCGCAATGATCGGTTACAGGCGCATCGGGTGGCAGCTCGAGATCTACAATCAGTTCCGCGATAAAATAGAAGGAACCGACGCTTTTGGTGATCAGATTGCTGTTTTTGCCAATCCATCCCAAACCCGAC
>JAIXTU010000384.1 GCA_027483785.1 Flavobacterium sp. | reverse complement strand
CTCCAGCTCAGGTTTACAAACCAGTTGGAAGCGAATCGGTTGAGGAAGTGAAGAATTCGCAAATGCGTAAAATCATCGCGAAGCGTTTGTCGGAATCGAGCTTTACCGCTCCACATTTCTTCTTGACCATTGAAGTGGACATGGATGCTGCGATTGCTGCTCGTAGCGTAATTAACGCTATTCCAGATACGAAAGTTTCGTATAACGATATGGTGATTAAAGCTTCGGCAATGGCGTTGCGCAAACATCCAAAAGTAAATTCACGTTGGACGGAAGAAGCTACAATAATCAACAAACACATTCACATTGGCGTGGCGGTGGCTATAGAAGATGGTTTGGTAGTTCCGGTATTGAAATTTGCCGACCAAATGTCGTTTTCTGAAATTACACATGCGGTGAAAGATGTGGCTGGTCGTGCGAAAAGCAAAAAACTTACGCCAGATGAAATGGACGGAAGTACGTTTACGATTTCGAATTTAGGAATGTTTGGTATTCGCGAATTTACCTCGATCATCAACCAACCGAATTCAGCGATTTTGTCGGTAGGCGCAATCGTAGAAAAGCCAGTGGTGAAAAACGGACAGATCGTTGTTGGTAATACAATGACTCTTACTTTAGCATGCGATCACCGTACGGTTGATGGCGCTATTGGAGCACAGTTCTTACAAACTTTACGTATGTATTTGGAACAACCCGTTACCATGCTTGCGTAATTGATGAATATTGGAAAAATGATTATAGATAAAAAAACCGCTTTCAAAGAGCGGTTTTTTTATGGTTTGATTTTTCGCAGTAGCGATTGCAGCGAAAATCCTTTTGTTGCGTAGCTTTGCGAAGTAACAAAAGATTGCAGCGGAAAGCGCGACGGCCCGGAGTCGATGCGTAGGATGTTAACGCTTTTAGGGCCGGACTGCCCAAATAAAAAATTATGAAAACATTTTTAGTAACAGGTGCTTCGCGCGGAATTGGACTCGAAACCGTAAAAACCTTACTCGACGCCGGACACCGCGTGATTTTAGTGAGTCGAAATGCCAATGAAGTAAATCTGGAATCGGCATATTTGATTAAGTTGAGCGCAGACTTATCGGCCGAGGGTGAAGGAGAAAGAATTGCGGCTTCGCTAAAAGCTTTTGAAATCGACGTTATCGACGGTTTGGTTCAGAACGCGGGCACGTTAGTTTGCAAGAATTTCGAGTCGCTTACTTTAGCCGATTTTGAGTCGGTTTATCGGGTGAACGTTTTTGCCGTGGCCATGCTCACGCAGGCGTTGTTGCCGTTTTTGCAACGCGGTTCGCATGTTTTGGGAATCAGTTCGATGGGCGGCATTCAGGGAAGCAGCAAATTTTCGGGTTTGGCGGCGTATAGTAGTAGCAAAGGCGCGCTTATTACGCTGTTTGAATTATTGGCAGAAGAGTTTAAAGAACAAGGAATTTATTTTAATACGTTAGCTTTGGGAGCGGTGCAAACCGAAATGCTGGCAGAGGCGTTTCCGGGTTACGTAGCGCCGGTAACTGCGCCAGAAATGGGAAGTTTTATCGCCGATTTTGTGCAAAACGGCCATCGTTTCTTCAACGGAAAAGTATTGCCAGTGGCGTTGTCAACTCCTTAAAGATCTTATTTTTATAGCCAGATGCACCTAACTGTTTCGCCTCAGTGAAAGATATTTTAGCGAAATACATTCCGGAAGCTGCCGTCGATTATTGTTTCGACCTGATTGTGCATTGGCGCGTGCATTTGCAGATTGTAAACGATCGGAAAACCAAGCACGGCGATTACCGCAAGGAAGCCGATGGCAAACACCGAATTACGGTAAACGGCGGTAAAAATAAATACCGATTTTTGATGACGTTGGTGCATGAAATAGCGCATTTAACGGCATTTGAAAAATACGGTCGGCGCATAAAGCCGCATGGTTTGGAGTGGAAACACGAGTTTCGAACGTTGATGTTGCCGGTTTTAAATACGTCGGTTTTTCCGTCTGATTTGCTACAATTATTGGCGCGGCATTTGCGAAATCCGTCGGCGAGTGACGGAACCGATGTTACGTTAACCATTGCATTTAAACAATACGATCCGCAAACCGAATACGAATATTTATTTACTTTGCCGTACAACAGTTTCTTTCAAACACCCGACGGTCGGGTTTTTCGAAAAGTTGGTTTAATTCAAAAACTGATTGAATGTACGGAAGTGCACACCGGACGTCGATTCAAATTCAGACCAAACGCAGAAGTTAAACAGATAACGCATGAAAAATAACAACAGATTTGCAGTGATAATGGCTGGCGGCGTGGGTTCGCGTTTTTGGCCAGTTAGTACAGCTAAGCATCCAAAACAGTTTCACGATATGTTGGGAACGGGTAAAAGTTTATTGCAACAAACGTTCGATCGATTGCAACGGATTGTTCCTGAATCGCAGATTTTGGTACTCACAAACGAAGCTTATGTGTCGTTAGTTGCCGATCAATTGCCAGCGGTTCCTGCCGAGAACATCATAGCCGAACCAGCGATGCGCAATACAGCGCCTTGCATTTTGTTTGCTGCTTTGAAGATTAGACTTGCCAATCCGGATGCGGTTTTTATCGTGGCACCGAGCGACCATTTTATTGAAGACGAAGTTGCGTTTATCTCCGATGTTGATTTAGCTATGGAATATGCTTCGCGCGAAGACGTACTGCTCACGTTAGGAATCGTACCAACTTTTCCGAACACAGGCTTTGGTTATATTGAAAGTGGCGAGAATTTGGGCGCTTTTAAACGTGTGAAGCAATTTCGCGAGAAGCCCGATTTAGCGACGGCGCAACAGTTTTTAGCAGCAGGTACTTTTTATTGGAATGCGGGAATATTTGTGTGGAGTGCACGTTCGGTTTTGAGTGCTTTTGAGAAGTATCAGCCGGAAATGACGCAACTGTTTTCGGTTTTTAGCGAAGTGCAATCGGCAGAGGAAACGAAAGCAACTTTAGCTGAAGTTTATCCGCAAGCAGCAAATATTTCGATCGATTACGCGGTAATGGAACCGGCGCAGAATGTAGTTGTTTTGCCTGCCAGCTTCGATTGGAACGACTTGGGTACTTGGGGCGCGTTGTATGAAAAGTTGCCTAAAGATGCGCAAAATAATGCGGTGGTTAATGCGCGTTTATTGAGTAAAGAATCGAATGGAAATGTAATTTCCACGACATCGAACAAACGTATCGTAGTAAAAGGCTTGAGTAATTTTATGATTGTAGAAACGCACGATACGATACTTATTTATCCGTTATCCGACGAGCAATCGATAAAGGAAATCAGTGCGGAAGCCGAGCGTTTATAGTTTCCGCGATCTTTTCGAACTCGAGCTAACTATCCTTTCAAATAGGCTTCGCGAACTTTCTTAAATAAATTCGACGAATACACAAAGTCGGTTACGGCTTTATTATCGGTTACGAAAATCTGGCTTTTATCGCCTTGCCATTCTTTGATTCCGTTTTTTAAGAAAATGATGTTTTCGCCAATTTCCATCACCGAGTTCATATCGTGAGTGTTAATTACGGTTGTGATATTGTATTCTTTGGTGATTTCGTGAATTAGATTATCGATAAGAATTGCGGTATTGGGATCGAGACCGGAGTTGGGTTCGTCGCAAAACAAATATTTCGGATTGTTTACAATGGCTCGAGCAATGGCAACCCGTTTTTGCATACCGCCCGAGATTTCGCTTGGCAATTTTTTATGAGCGTCGATAAGGTTTACACGTTGCAAAACGACGTCGACACGTTCGTTGATTTCAGCTCTCGATTTAGTGGTGAACATTCGCAACGGAAAAGCCACGTTTTCGGCTACAGTCATGCTGTCAAACAACGCGCTTCCTTGAAATACCATACCGATTTCGGTGCGTAATTCGCGGCGTTCGTCTTTGGAAAGATCGGCGTAAATGCGTCCGTCGAAGTCAATTGTTCCCGGATCCGGACTGTGAATTCCCAGTAACGTTTTCAGCAATACGGTTTTTCCGCTGCCGCTTTGTCCGATAATGAGGTTGGTTTCTCCGGTTCGAAAAACGGTCGAAATTCCTTTGAGTACCTGACTGCCGTTAAAAGCTTTTTTAACATCGGTAATTGTAATCATGTCAACAGCAATTGAGTTAGAATGTAATTCATGGTAATGATGGCAACTGATGTCCATACGAACGAAACGGTCGATGCTTTTCCCACTTCAAGTGCGCCACCTTTCATGTAATAGCCGTGAAAACTTGGAATTGTTGCGAGTAAAATAGCGAAGATGAAAGTCTTAATGAAGGCGTATGCGATATGAAAAGGGATGAATTCGTTTTGAGTTCCCAAAATAAAATCGGCGCTGCTGGCAAATCCGCCGTAAACTGCCGCGATGTAACCGCCAAAAATGCCCAGAAACATTGAAATTCCGATGACAAACGGATACAAAAGCAAGGCTATAATTTTTGGGAACACCAAGTAGTTCAGTGAATTAACGCCCATAACTTCGAGTGCATCGATTTGTTCGGTAACGCGCATGGTTCCGATGCTTGATGTAATAAACGAACCCATTTTTCCGGCCATAATGATGGAAATGAAAGTAGGTGCAAACTCGAGTATGATGGATTGTCGGGTTGCGAAACCGATGAGATATTTGGGAATTAACGGATTGGTTAGGTTTAACGCGGTTTGTATCGAAACTACTCCACCAACGAAAAAGGAAATGAAACAGACAATTCCGAGCGAGTCGATAATAAGGTCGTCGACTTCTTTAAGGATGAGTCCTTTCATAACCGACCACTTCGTAGGTTTGTTGAAAACCTCTTTGATCATTAAAAAATACCGACCCATTTGAGTCAGATAGCGCAATAACATCATAGCATTTCAATTAGCGTAAAGGTAGTGTTTCTGCTTTGAGTGTCCTTCATCCGAATATTTTCTGCTTAATTTTTTTCCAGCGATACGATTTGATAAAACGGGCTTGTTCGGGTGTTACTAATTTGGCTTTCGCCGAAAGGAAAGCGGTCAGAAAACCATTTAAGTACGGAAAAATCAATGCGGGTTTTTTCTTTCGAAGAGCGAGTTTTAGCGATGCGATTGCCGTGAGTACAAATCCGTATCCCAAGCTATAAAACGCTTCGCCTTGGGTTTTTGCTGCTTTTCTATTGTAACTAAAACCCGTTGGTTTGAGGTGTTTTACGACTAAATTTTCGTTTACAACAACTTCAAAGCCATAGAATTTTGCCAGCAGTTCGTCGACCGTATCCCAGCCCATAGCCGCTTTCAAACCGCCGATTTTCTCGTAACAACTTTTGCTGTAAGCCTTAAACGCGCCTCGAACGTGATCGTTGTCGGTGAGTCGTTCGATTTTCCATTGTCCGTTTTCTTCGATAGCTGCAACGCCGCCGGCAATTCCAACTTTGGGATTCTCGAAAACTAACGCTAACCATTCGAAGTAGTTTGGTGGTAATTCTAAATCGGCATCGAGTTTTACGATGATATCGAATTCGTTTTGCAGGTGTTGCAAACCTTCGTGAAAGGCGCGAATAACTTTGGAGCCGGGTTGATGTTGTGCTGAAGAAACGCGATTGATGATTTTAAAGATCGTATCGTTCGCAATAGTTTTTTGAGCGATCGAAATCGTGCTGTCTGTACTATTGTCGGAAACTAAAATTACTTCAACTGGTTTGTATGTTTGGGTTTGAATACTTTTAATAAGAATTCCGATAAATGCTTCTTCGTTATGAGCGGGAATAATGACAGCTATTTTTTTCATGCTTTACGAAATGCGTTCGGCGTAAACGATGTAATAGCGCGGTGTAAATCGACGTAGTATCGGACGAATACCGATTTTATTCACAGGATGTGTCCATTTTTCGGTGGCAACGATTTTCCAGCCGGCTTTTTCGAGTAGCCAATTGAATTGCCAGTCTTCAAATTCGTGAAAGTGTCGGTCCCACGGATCGTTTTTAGAGCGATACGCTGGCGAAAACCAGAGTCGCAAGGGAATTGATGCAATTAGCTTGTCGCTTTTAATGTTTTGCAATACGGTAAACGGATTGAGTAAATGTTCGAAAATTTCGAATGCGGTAACTGCGTCGGCGTTTATTTGTAATCCGTCTTGGTGTACATCTAGATCTTCGCCGGAGGTATTTTGTACATTAAAGCCTGCTTTTTTAAGCAATTCGCCCAACGGATTTTCAACGCCAAGATCTAATATATGGCAATTTGTTGGCAAGTGTTTTTTTACGAAAGCCAGTGTTTTTTCGAATCGTTTTTTGGGATACGTATGCTCGTACACGTTTTTGAGTTTTATGGCAAAAGTAGGGGAAAAGAATAATAGATTATGTTACAAAACTTTTCGAAGTTCATCATCTATCATATTTCAGTTAATATATTTTTTATTTTTTTTAAAAATTTTAAAATTATTTATAGTCCTTTATTTTTTAATAAATGACTATTTATAAAAAGTTATTTAAAATGTTCAATTATCCGAGAAATGATACCGTATTTAACTTTTTAATAATTTAATTTTTTATTAATTTATAGTACATAATTTAATGTTAAAAACATAAATTTTGTATTGAAATTCAATACATTATATTTTTTTATTTCTATTTTTTATATTTTTATTGCAGAAATTAAGAAAGTAAGATTTAATCAGATTTTCTAAGTTTCATTTATTAATATCAACCACTTGCTTTATGAAATCTACTTTTTTTACTCTGCTAGCTGTGTTTTCAATTTTTCAATTATTTTCTCAAAAAAGTAAGTCTGAATACAGCTCTTTGAATGACTTTATTCATAATCAGTCTTTGAAGTATGATTTGGAATATGAGCGGAATTATAAAAATGGTCTGGAAGCATGGGCAAAGTTTAATAAGGATAAAATTTCAATTCAAACTGAATTACGAAGCACTGCTTTAGGTCCACTTAATATAAGTGTAGTTTTTAAAGAGATACAAAGTAGTCCAAGCACACCTGTTGGAATTTTAGGGAATTACGATTTAATAATTGAAGAGCTAAACTCAATTCTAATTTCACAAACGATTAATTCGGGGGTACAGCTATGTGCTGCTTCTCACAAACCAAATGGGAGCGTTATTTCTTATCCCCTAGTAAGCAACATAAGTGATAACGAACTGAATCCAGAATTTATAGTAGAATGGAACTCCTATGTTGCAGCTAGCAATGGATCAAATAATATTAATTTATTTCCACCAGCTAGATTCTTAAATATTTATGTCGTTGACAATATTATAGGTGGGGAGACTGCTTTTTTTTTTTTTTTATCTGCGGCAGGCAGGTTTCATGACGGCATATATATTGAAAGAGGCATGTTGTTAAATAGCCCTTCTTTTGTTAAGAACATTAGAAGACTTGCACATGAAGTTTGTCATTATCTAGGATTGATCCCTATCTTCGGGTATTGCCCTTCGAATTACATTTCAGCTCTCGATCAGCCAAATCTGAATAATTTGTGTTCATGCAAAAATGACGATTGTTTATTAGATGGCGATGGAGTGTGCGATACAGACCCACAGATCTTCCTGCCAACCGATTCATGTGCGCCTTCTCTCGTAAATTCATGTTCGGCTAATGACGCAAACGATACGAACAATAATTTAATGGATCTTACAGCTGATTTTTCTTGTCAGAATTTACTTACAGCTGGACAAATATCGAGGCTACATTTTTTCTTAGATCCAGCGATAGGGGTACGGCGTCTATTATTAGAAAATCCGTCGTGCGCGGACTGTGGTACACTTTATGTCCAACAGCTTCAAATTGCACCAATTAATGAACATAAAATTTATCAAATTGTACCTGGAAGTACACCAGCAGTTGCAATTCAAGTTATGACTGGTTTGGGACAAAATGTAAGTTATGAAGCACTGCTGACTTGGCGAGAAGGTCAGCAAACAACTTCATTGGTTTATTCAAGCAGTTCATCTAGTATTCAACTGCCAACGACTTTAAATGTGGGAAATTATATTTTGGAAATTACGGCAATTAACCAAAATAATTCCGAGTGCTCACGCACTATTAAATATGAATTTCAAGTACTACCTCCTGCTGTACCATGTATGATG
>JAIXTU010000396.1 GCA_027483785.1 Flavobacterium sp. | reverse complement strand
TATTTTGTTCACTGAGTATTTCCAAAGTTTTCTTGAGCTCTTCTTCTTGCTTAATACGAAAGCTGAAATCGGTATGCGTTCCAATTACGCGTTTTGGTTTTCCGGCGGAATCGCGAAACACGATTTTCCCGCGACTTAGAATCCATTTATAATGCTCATTGAAGTCCATAATACGCTGTAAATTCTCATAATACGGCGTAGCTCCCTCGAAATGTTTATCGATGTCGTTTTGATACGTTTCGCGATCGTCGGGATGCAGGCGGCTATCCCAAAACGTTCGTTGTAATACCACGTCTTTTTCTTCGAATCCGAGCATTTTCATGGATTGCGAAGAGAAGAAAACTGTATCTGAAAGTACATCCCAATCCCAAATTCCTTCCGACGAAGCTTCCAACGCAAATTGATAACGTTCTTCTGAAATTTTCAACTTTAAAGCTTGAATGCGTTGCGTGGTGTTATCGTTTACACGTCCGTAAAATTGATAACAATTGTTCGCATCGCGTTCTACAGTAGCGCGAATGCGAAAATACCGAAGACCTTTGATGGGCAAACGACTGCGAAACTCGAAATTCCAGGGCTGTAAGGTTTTTTTGGACTCAGCTAGAGAGTCGAAAAAGCCGGGCAAATCTTCGTCTATAATCTTCAAACCAAGAAGTTCGTTGACATACAAATCCTCCTCATCTTTGGTAAGTTCAAAATGTTCGTAAACGGCATCGCTGAGAAATGGAAAAGTAATACGACCGTCGGGATGAGCAGTCATCTGAAAAATCAAATCCGGAATTTGCGACAATAGCTTACTTAAAAAAGCTTCGCGCTGTTCGCGGAACATTTCTTCGGATTGCCGAAATTCAGACATTTATGGTATATCGTTTACTTATTCGCACAAATAAACAAAAAAAGTTTTCGATGATACAGCTATATCCTTAATTTTCTATAAATATGTTGCTAATTTGATTTACGCTTTGACTTGTTTTTTAAGAAATATTACTTTTTTACACGCTCCAGTAAACCCGCCCGTTGAAGAGCTAATAACGCTTCATTTTCGGTTAACTCACCTTCTTTTTTAGAATATGAAGGTCGAATTTTTCAAATTTACCCACTTTAATTCGGAGTTTATTGCCGAGTGGCTCGCCCTTAAGAATTAATGCAACTGTACGGCCTATTCTACCGTTCTTTACTTTAACCTCAATCCACGAAACGTAATACAAGTTATTTCCAAAATCAAAAAAACTGTGGGGTGCTAAATTAATGGTAACTCCGCTTGTCAAAACTATTTTTTTCAGTGCGTTAGCAGACTCGTTCTTTCCTGCCAAAAAAACTACAGCCGAAAGAATTAAAACAAAGAAAACAACAGCTACTAACATTCCAATATAGCTTTTAGATTTGCATGCCATATTTTTTTAAAAATAATAGCATAATTAAGGAAAGTTATTACACAACAGAAGTTACTTTACTTTCTCGGATGAAAGGCTTCGATTGTTTTTTTAAGATGACTTCGATCGACGTGTACGTAAATTTCGGTGGTAGTTATAGATTCGTGTCCGAGCATCAATTGAATAGCGCGTAAATCGGCTCCGTTTTCAAGTAAATGAGTGGCAAAGGAGTGGCGAAGCGTGTGCGGACTTATCACTTTTTTTATACCTGCGCGGTCGGCGGCCTGTCTGATGATCGTGAAAATCATGGCACGCGTTAGTCGTTTGCCTCGACGATTCAAGAACAAAATATCTTCATCTCCTTTCGCTGGATTCATCTGTTTTCGGATCGTTTCTATGTAAATGCGAATAAACTTGTATGTGGCGTCGGCTAAAGGAATGTAGCGCTGTTTATCGCCCTTTCCGACAACACGGATAAAACCCTCTTGCGGAAATAAATCGGACATTCGTAACGTAACCGCTTCGCTAACGCGCAAGCCGCAACCGTACAGCGTTTCGAGTATGGCAACATTTCGTTGGCCTTCGGCACTACTTCGATCAATAGCGTTCACTAGATTATTAACATCGGTTAGCGATAAAGTTTCGGGCAGTTTCCTTCCCAATTTTGGTGCTTCGATGAGTTGCATTGGCGAATCTTTACGGTATTCTTCAAAAACAAGAAAGTTAAAGAAGTTTTTCATAGCAGAAATCAGCCGCGCCTGACTACGGGCATTAATTTGTGGCGCCATGTGGTAAAGAAAGGCCTCTAAATCGGCAGCTTCGATTACTACTGGCGAAATATTCATGTTGTTTTGTTCGAGATAGCGCGTCAGTTTTTCGAGATCGAAACGGTAATTCACAAGAGTGTTGGCGCTTAGCCCGCGTTCGATCCGCAAATAATCGGTGTACGATTTTATGTAAGAAGCCCAATTAGTCATGCAGCGAAGCTAGTAAATCGTTCGGAAATTGTACAATTCTTTTAGTAAATGACATAAAGCGGCAGCTCAATACTGCCGATACCTTTGTCGGGTAATCTTAAAATTGCAATTATGAAAAATTTAAAAATCTTAGGAACAATGGTATTCGCTGTATTTGTGCAGTCGGCAGTTGCACAAGACAGCAATACTTCAAGCTCGTCGTTTAATTTTGGTGTAAAAGGCGGATTAAATTACGCAACTGTAACAGGTGATGAATTCGATTCACCGGATGCTCGAATCAGTTTTCACGTAGGTGCACTCGTGGAGTTTCCCATCACAAGTCGATTTGCCTTGCAAGTTGAAGCCGTATATTCAAGCCAGGGTTTTGAATCTGAGTTTAGTGGTTTTGGTGGTGGCGCCAGCGACAAAATTGAGTATCAGCTAGACTATATTAATGTACCGGTATTGGCAAAGATTTATCTGTTAAAAGGCCTATCTATTGAAGCGGGACCGCAATTTGGCTTTAAAGCGAACGAGGAAATTGACACCGATCCGAACAACAACCCAGGTGATTTTGAAATTGATGAAGCGGCCGATTACGACTTTTCTGTTGTAGGCGGATTAACCTTCAAATCGGATGCAGGTTTTTTCCTTTACGGAAGATATAATTACGGATTAACAGATATTATTGAAGATGTAGATGTTAAAAACTCGGTACTTCAAGTGGGCGTAGGTTTCCAATTTTAATAAATAACGATTTTTGGGATACGATTGCCGCGTTAAGGATTGCAGCGGAAATAAAGTGCAGTACTTTTTGGAAAATGCGGGAAGTTTTACTGGCGACAGCGAAAGCCGGTAAAGCGACAGGCATTTGCAAAAAGTACAAACGATATTGCAGCGAAAAGCCTGCTCGAACGCCCAAAAAAGGCAAAAAAAAGACGGCCATAAAAGACCGTCTTTATTGTTTTTAAAAGATTCTTAGAATCTGTAACCAACACCTACTTGGATAGATGTAGTTTTGATATCACCAGCACCTGGAACATCAATTTCATTTAAGTTTGCTAATCCAAGGTTGTAACGTGCATCAACGAATAAACCGAAGTCAAAATCGTAAGCAGCACCTACAGCAGCACCATAATCCAAAGACTTAGTTGCAGCATCTAAGAAATCATCCTCAGCAGCTACTTTGAATCCTAAGAAAGGACCAGCGTGCAAGCTAAAAGCGTCAGCGATGTAGTACTTCGCTAAAATTGGAACTTTGATGAAGCTTAAAGATGCGTCTTTTGCTCCTTCTACTGAATAAAGTACCTCTGGCTGAACGTGAAATTTGTCAGATACGGTGAAATCAACAATACCCCCAACATAGAATGCTGTTGTTGCTTTACCATCTGTCAAGTTTGAGTTGTTCAAACCAGCCTTAGCTCCAAAAGTGATAGAGCTGTCATCCTGTGCGTTCGCAGCTGAAAATGCTACCAAAGCCCAAACACTAAAAATAATTTTTTTCATTTTTGTTTAGTTTTTTTAGTTAGTCAAAGGTATGTGCATGGAAAGTAAGTTTTAAAATTAATTTAGAAACAATTATCAACAAGGTTATTAACAATTTAAATTAATTAATTTTTAACAATGTTATTAAGTGTATTTGGGTAGTTTTGAAAATAACTCAAACATAATACACTATGAAAAAACTTTACATTGTTGGTTTGTTAGCGTTTTCTAGCTTTATTCAGGCTCAATCTCTTGGCATTGGCGTTAAAGGTGGAGCAAACTTTTCAAATCTAAATGGGGATAATATAGAATCGAGTATTCGCACTTCCTTTTATATAGGAGCTTTTGCAGAGGTGAGTTTATTTGAAAACCTCAGCATTCAGCCAGAAGTTTTATATTCATCGCAAGGTGCT
>JAIXTU010000190.1 GCA_027483785.1 Flavobacterium sp. | reverse complement strand
GCACATTCGTTAATCGGATATACATTAACAAAAGTGTTGTGGTGTGCCATTTAAACTTGTTTTTCAACGACGGATTCGAGTACTTAGTACGCCAGACAAACCAGCCGTTTCGCACTACCATTTTGCCGTATTTATACTGATTTGGTCGGCCGGATGGCTCGTGTAAATGGGTTAATAGTGCCGCAGTGTTTAGATAAATCGGACCTGTTTTGGCAAGTTCCACACAAAAATGCGCATCCTCATAAAGTCCATAACCTTCAAAAAACGTGGAAAATCGAGTGCCATTTTTGAAAACTGTATTTCGCACTGAAAAAGCACAACCCATAAGCAATTCAGCGGGATAGGTTTTTTGAGAAAGTGGAAGAAAAGAAATCGATCTGCCATGACCCGCTTTAGGCATAAATCCTGGTGCAAGATCTGAATCTAACCCAAATTTCTTGCGCATAATGAAGCGCTGACTGTCTTTTTTTACAAAGCCATCAAAATAAAACTCATCGGAATTTGGTTTATAATCTGGTCCGACAAAAGTAAAATCCGACTCATTTTCAATCGCTCCACCAACAGCAACTGCTTTGGGAAATGAAGTAAAAGTTTTGAGAATCTCTTCAAAGTACGATTCGTTTAAAACCACATCGTCGTCAAGAAAAGCTACTATTTCACAATTCGGAAGAACTTTTTCAATACCAAAGTTTCTTTGTTTTGTTAATCCGCGATGTTCATGTGGCACCTGAAAATACGAAACGGCGACAGTAGCTTTGAGGCAGGTTTGCTCAGAAAGATTGTCACTAGAGCCATCGATTACTAAGATCTGCTGCGGTAATACTGTTTGTTGCGAAACCGAATCGAGCAGTCGCTTTAATGATTCGCTGCGCATATATGTGCATATAATTAATGCAAACTGCTGCGTATTACTGCTCATTACACGTTGGTTTTTGACGCTTTAATTAGACGTTTCGCGTAGAAAAGCGACTTATGAAATTGAAGTTCTTTGTATGGAAGATACAAAATCCGCACAGGCAGTAACCACTTCGATCCGCTTTGCAGAAAATGTAAGTAATGTTTGTACTTATAATCGTTTAATTGTTGCGAAGAAAAGTGCTTTAAAATCCCGTACATGATCGTCGGACTGGGTACAGGTCGGATGAAACCAACGGGCACGCCTAGTTCCCAAGGCTGTGCTTTTCGTTTCTTACCAAGAATTTTAGCCTGATTGCCCCACCACCGGTAGCCACCTGATTCGGGTCGTAGGTGGAGGGTTGTTGAGAAGGGATTACTCAAAATAACTTCACCCAACTCGGCTAAAGTGTGTCCAAAGTCGCTATCTTCACCATAACCACCGTCAAAATTGATATCATTTCCACCTATTTTCTTCACTAATGTAGCTTTTATACATGAATTGGCATTGTTAAAGCTTGATGTTACGCCGGCAAACCATCGGCGATCTTGCATGGCATTTAATCGTTTTGCCAGATAATCGAGTCCGTCTGTAACGGTTTGACAACGCGTATCTAATCCGTTACAAGCATTAACGCCGTAGGTTGCTAAAAACTTTAGGTGATTTTCAATGTAATCGGGCGGAATTCGAATATCGTCGTCGCCAAAAACGATATATTCTCCGGTACTTGCTTCGATGGCTTCATTCCGAGCGCGACAACTACCTTTAGAAGTTTGCTTGTAAAAACGCAAATGAAAACGATATTTTGAAGGAATATAGACTTTTTCAAGGTCAGAATCTGGCGTTGCATCTACGATAATTACTTCTGTAGGTAAGACGGTTTGCACATTAACATCGTCTAGCAAGTTCAGCACTAATTCTTGCCGCATCATCGTGGGTATGATGTAACTTACGGTGGCTGCTGGAACGGTATCTATAAGTTTCCGAACTGGAATCGTACGATTATACACTCGTTTTCGAGTATTTTTTTTGGCTTGAATCAAACCAGCCCATTCTGAAATGTTATAAATGCCTTTGCGAAACAACATGTAATAAGCATGCGCAGGCTTGAAACTTTTAAGAAAAAATCGGTAACGATCGGTAACAGATATCGTCGGAACAGCGATTTTAGTTTCAGGAAATAAACCTTTAACATAAAGAGGAACTCCGCCGTAAAAACGCAATAATTGGAAGGCAAAATCGAGTGCTTGCGCGGTTGTCGATTTAAAATCGGGATCGAACCCACCAACGAAATCCCAAGCCGACTTCCGCACTACGAAGGCATTCGGATGACAACGCCAACTCACCGACTGGTTTTCGGTTGGAAAATCGTTTACATACCAAAACATCACATTCGATTGATAGATGATTTCGTGCATCAAGTTTTTGCAACCTTGGTCCAATCCGCTGTGCCACAGATGCCCTGGACCTGCTGCGAGATTTTCCAACAGGCTAAAATCAGGATTCCCAGTGTAATAAAGTACTTCGCCCGATTCTAACGTATATGTTTTTAGATTATCCATTTAGTATTTTCCAAACTGTTTGTATAAATCGATGTGTAATTTTACAACTTTTTCGAGAGTAAATTTCTCTTGAACGAGCTGCAGCACTTTTGAACCGTAAGACTTTCGAAGTTCCGGACTATCGAGTAAGGCGAGAACATTCTTTGCGAAACTGTCGTGATCGGTCGGATGACAAAGAAGTGCGTTTTCTTGATGCGTAAGTAATTCTTCGGCCCAGCCAATGTTACTAGCTGCAATGGCTTTTCCGGCAGCCATAGCTTCTAACCAAGCCATGGGGAGTGCTTCTGCAAAACTCGGAAAGATGCAAACACTAGCTTTAGACACGAGCTGTTTTAACTCGGGAGTAGGCAAAATACCATAATCTTTAACTCGATTATGAAATTGGGGTTGAAAAAGAAAAAAAAACCTTGCTTTAGTACTTTTC
>JAIXTU010000217.1 GCA_027483785.1 Flavobacterium sp. | reverse complement strand
TGCAACCGACACTGCTGTAGGGGAAACGAAACTGCTGTAATTTTGCCCGTTGACTTTCGCTCGTAAGAAAAAACCCGAATTTGATCCCGAACCATTGTCGTCGTTGCTGCAGGAAAATATTCCGAATAGCATCACGAAAAAGAAAAATTTAGAAACTGATTTCATAACTTGAAGAATTAGAATTTGAACTGAATCAAAATTCGTCTTCCCGTATTGGTGTTGCAATAAGGCAGCTGCCCTATTTTTTCCCTAAGTCAGATGTAAAATCAGATTTAGAAATCACTGAAAAAGTTGATAACAAAAACGGTGTTCAAAATTTTCGATAAGCTTAGCAGCAAACAGCATTTAAATAAATACAGTCAACATTTTGCGTTGAACTGAGGCGCTTTCACTACAGCAAAAAATTGTCTTTTGCTTTCTGAACAGCTTCAAGTTTATTGTGAACTTGCAATTTGGCATAGATATTCTCGACGTGTTTTCGGATAGTTCCTAAGCTTAGAAACAAGTTTTCGGCAATTACTTGATATTTCAAACCTTTGCTAAGCTGTTCCAAAACTTCGATTTCTCGCGGCGTAAGCGACACTTCCTCACGGTTTATTTGCGTATCTTCAAAAACTATCGGATTGCGAAACAACTTCAACGTTTTAAGAGCAATGGAGGGTGTCATGGTGGCTCCGCCTTGCATGGTATCGCAAATACCTTGATATAAATCTTCCGGATTCACTTCTTTCAATAAATAGCCGTCGGCGCCAGCTTTAATCGATTTAAAAATGTTCTCGTCGTTATCAAAAACAGTTAACATGATGATCTTAATCTGCGGAAACCTATTTTTCACCGCTTCGGTGGCTTGAATTCCGTTCATTACTGCCATCTCAATATCCATAAGAATCAAATCTACATGCCGATCTTTATCTAACTTGGCAAGTAGTTCTGCTCCGTTTTTCGCAGTGAATCTACAAGTTGTGTCTGCAAATAAGGCTAATTTCTCTGTTATTGCTTTTTGAAGAAAAATGTTATCGTCGACAATGGCAAATCTAATCATAGTTATGCATTTAAAAGATTTTTATACAGTCGAAATTGCACACGTGTGCCGTTTTCCGATTGCGAAATAATTTGAAAACTTCCGCCAATTTCTTCGATGCGTTTTTCCATGTTGTGAAGTCCGGAACCAAAGTTTTGTATCTCTTGATTAAAACCAATTCCATTATCAGAAACGACAACTTTTATCGCCGCTTCATTACTGCTTACCAGTACATTAACTTCCGAAGCTTTGGCGTGTTTGATCGCATTATTCACCGCTTCTTGAATAGTTCTGTACACATTCATTCCTACTACTGAACTCAGCGTTAGCACTTTCAACTCATCGTCGACTTCAAAACCAAACGAAATGTCGCTCACATTCGATTGTGCTTTTTCGATAAAATTCAACAAGCGAACGCGTAGATCTTCAAAGGTAATTTCGTTGGAATTCATCGCCCAAATCGTATCGCGCAACTCGAGTATCGTCGACTTTGTAAAGGTGCTAATATCTTGCAATTTGGTATCTAATGAGCTGTCTTTTATTTCAAAACTACTACGAGTTGTATCCACAGAAGATATGATAAAAGTAAGTTGTGCACCAATATTGTCGTGCAAATCACGTGAAATTTCCAAACGTTGTTCTTGGAGTTTATTTTGCGTTTCGACTACACTTAAAGCTTCTTTAAGTTGAAATTCTTTTTCTTTCTGAAGTACTTTCAAGCGCTGTTGTTTGTAGAAAAGAAGGCCGATAATTGCCATCAAAACAGCTATCAAAAACAAGATAACGATTACTGCTGTCTTTCGATTCGAAGCCGCTTTACTTTCAGCTAACTGCAAACGTTGTTTAGCTAGCGCATCTTCTTTTTTTCCGGTTTCGTAAAGAATATGATAAGCAGCAAGCGCGTCTTCTTTCCGTTCGTTAATCATTTCACGATACGACTTATCGTAGAACTCAGTTACCTCCAAAGCCTTTTTAAAGTCGCCTTCAGCTTTGTGAATATCGATGAGAATTTGCAAAGACTTCGCGACATTAAACTTGTTGCTACCCGATTGCAGTAAACTCATGCTGCTATCAATATACTTTTTTGCTTTTGAAAGCTCTTTTTTATACAAAGCCACAACGGCCAAATTGCTGTACGAATCGGCTATTTGCTTCTGGTTTCCGACTTGAAAATCCACTTTTAAACATTCCCTAAAGTAATACGCGGCACTGTCTAACTTGCCGGTATACAACATGCAATTAGCTTTGTTATCTAGGAAAGTAACTTTTATGTACGGAATGTCTTTTGAGAGTTGCAAGCCTTCGCGATCGAGAGCAAGCGCTTCGTCGAATTTTCCTTGCATGCCGTATGCATTTGCCAAATGATGCGTTGTAAAAAGATAGCGTTCCAGCGGCTTTTTATCTTTTAAAACAGCTTTTGCTTTAAGTAAGTATTTCTCGGCCGAAAGTAAATCTTCTTTCTGTAAATAAATTTGACCTAAAGTTCCGTAAACGCGCGCAATTCCTTGAGAAAAGCCCATTTTTTCGTACTTTTTAAGTGCTTGAAAAACATAGCGAAACGCCAAGGGATAATCGCCGCGACTTTTATGACAAATTGCCGTCCACATCAACCAGTCGGTTTGGAGTGTATCGTTTTCAATACGTTTCAGATTCTCTTTTGCATCGTCTAATTGCTTTAAGGCTTCGGAATACGCGCCTTTTGTAGATTTGTGAATTCCGTAGGCAACTGCATACTTAAACGAATCGGTTGCGGTACTTTTCGAGTTAAATTGCTTTTTAAGATGAACCAAGGCTTTGGCATTCGAATCGGCGTCCGCTCCGCTGGTTTTCAGCATGCGATCGTAATATTGCGCAATGGCTTTATTGTTTTTAGCAATACGATTTGGGGAAGCTACACGTTGATTTTTACATGCTACTAGGACAAAAAGAAAAAAAATCAAGTAATATTTTTGCATGCTTTACTGCGGGTTGGATTCATCTAATTTAACAAAATTTGCTTTTAGGTTACTTTTCTTGGCAGTCGACAAATTTTGAAACGAGTTCGTTTGTAAGTTCAAATCGCTTTTGCTCGAGCGAAGTAGCAGCTGTAAAATACGATTGTTGAAATTGCTTTGCTAAATAGACCTTGGTTTGCAATTGCTCATTAAGCCGTTGCTGAAGTTGCATTTGATCTTCGAGTAACTTCATTGCCGTATTACTGGTTTCACAGCTATCCAATCGCTTTTGTTTCCATAAACGAACACCCAAAACTGAGCCGCAAACAAGTAAAAAGAGAATAAACCAAATCATAAAATCTTCGAATTATCATTACACGTCGAATTAAGCGCTGCCGCTAAAAGCAAACTTGCTAATGTTGTTGGTGATTGTTAAAATTGTTTGACTAAGTTCTCGATTTTTGTTGTTCCGACACATACGACGATTTTCGTATCTCATGTACGATTCATCAATACGTGTTTTTCTTACTTTCAAAATCGCTGGTTTTGATTGCCACACGAAAAAGAGCGGTACCTTCCTCGGTTTGTTTATTTACTAGCAGCTGATTGTTCGTTGTAATGGCTGCGCCCACTTCATTGGCATCGGAATTAATAAGATTTCCCAAATTTTGCGGCTCACTCCAATTTAGAAAAGTATCATCGAGTCGCTTTGAAACAAAAATGTCCATACCACCATATCCAGCAAATCCATTCGAAGCAAAAAGCAGTGTTTTGTTGTCTGCACATAAGAAAGGCGCAAGCTCGTCGGCAGCTGTGTTGAGCTGTTTGCCTAGATTTTCCAAATAAGAATACGTGCCATCGTCTTTTCTGCGCGCCAAGTATAAATCGGCTCCGCCTTGTGTAAGATCGCTTTCGACTGCTAGAATTACGATTTTCGCGTCTGAGGATAGCGTGGCATCGGCGGTTTCTCCGTAATTATTGTATGCCGCAATTCGAAGCGCTCCCAGATTTTGGAAACTACCTTTTTTGTACTCGACGAAATTCCAACCTGTTTCACCTTTTGCTTTTGCGTAAGGTGCTCCGCCATGCAAAAAAATATTAGCATTGCCTCCTTGTAAATAGTTGTAGTTTGCGTTTACGCTACATTCGCTAACTAATTTCACCTCCGAAGGCTGATTCATCGTGGTCGAGAAAACCACATTTTTACCGTCTTGATCGCGTGTAAAAAACAACTGCTTACCGTCTGGCGCACAAGTAAACGAAATACAATCATTGAGCAAAAGTTCTACCTCATGTGTAATAAGACTATCGGGAATTGCTTTTATTTGGGCGTTTATAGGAACTTCGCTATCCGAAATTCCGATTGCATCTATTTGCTTTTGTCCGGGCAGTATTGAAAAATCGAATTTTACTCGCACTTTTTTGACGTTAGCAACTGCTTCGTTTAAAATGACGCGATGAATTCCAGGAAAGCCATCAACGGAAGGCGCTGCTTCTACTTTTCTGCGTTTGCGATTGAAATAATAAGCTCGGTCGGTTTTCATCTTTTGTTTGAATGGTTGATTGCGCCAATCGGCTGTCCAGCGCCAAACCTCTTTGTATTTTTTATCGCTGCCCGCCACGGAAATTACTTTCACACAACCTGAATTCAAATTTTCAAAAATGGCAATTTGTTTAACGCTTTGTTCTTCTTCAAATTCCACTTCTAATACCTGTGCTCCGCTTAACGCCGATTTGGGCATCCACGCTGTAGGAGAACTTTCGCATTGCGGAAACGCATTTGGCTTTCCGAGAATTTGCTTGATTCCGAATTGTTTTCCGCCTAAATCAGAACTAAAACTAACTACTTTCGATGCCCATTGCACGTTTTGCGACACGGCTTGGCAAGTAGAAAACACTAAAATATAAAATGCTAGTTTCATAATTTTCTTCATTAAAAAAACCGGCACACCAATCGTTGGCTACCGGTTTCTAACACAAAACTCAAATAACTCTAGTTGTTGACTTTAATTTTTTCCACCTTTTTTCCTTTAAAGGCAAAAATATACTCGCCGTCGGCAGTGATATCAATACCATCACCGTATTGCGGACTTCCGCCTTTTCCTTTCGATTGCACAGAGCCTTTGGTTTCGCCGTTTGTCATGTCGATTCCGTAAATAATATTTTTATTGTTGCGTTGGTCGCGAAGGAAGTAGTTATCGCCAACTAGATAAAAATAGTCGACACCTTTAATGTTCTCTGAGGCGTAAGCACGCGTTCCGTCTGCTTTTCGGTAAGCGGCAAGTCCTTTTTCAGAAAGTACTACTACTTTGTCATCAAAGTCGATCACATCGGTTGCTTTTCCAACTTTTGCATCGTTGTGTTTTACATCAAAGAGTTGTTTTCCCGAAGGAATATCGTAGCTATAAAATTCGTCGCCATCACCAACAAAAACCGTTTTATCTTCGTTTACAATAAAATCGGTAATGCGTTTATCGAATCGTTCTGAACGCCACGCTGTTTGCCCGGTTTTGTCGTCGATGGCCAATAAACCGTTTTTCTGATTTCGGTATTCCCAATAAATGTATGGTACCCAGTTTTTCACAGATCCGCCGCCAAAACCTCCTAAGCCACCTCCTAAACCACTGCTGGTTTCTTCCAAACGAAGCTCTTGAACTTGAACTTTTCCGCCAATTTGAAGTATAACACGATCGCCCGCTTTGTAAATATTTGGTATGGAGAGCGCGCCAGTAATTTTCTCTGATGCCCAGATCAGTTTACCTGTATTTAAATCATGCTTCTCAACGTATTTTGTTTTATCACGATTTCCGAAAATAACTAAGTAAACAGCATTGTCAGTAAAAATAGGATCGGCTATAGTTCTGTAGATTTTCTTTCGGCTTCTGTTTCCAAGAAAACCGCCCGAACTTCCTTTATCCATATCGTTTTCATAAATCACTTCCCAGAGTTTTTGGCCGTTATTGTAATCGTAAACGCGAATTCCGTCGAGATACATGAAAATTTTATCGTCTTTAATCCATAAATCAATGATTGCACGTCGGGTTACCAATTCTTTTTCGATAGTTCCAACGAAAGTGGCATCCCATAAAACCTCGCCATTTGCTGCATTGATACGAACCATTTGATTTTTGAAACCAGTGAGTAAAGCTCCCAAACCAGTGGGTTTGAAATTTACCATGATGATTTCGTTTTTTTCTTTGTTGTAAACGTACTTCCCTACTCCGCCTTTAAACCGATTGGTTTCCCAAATCTTTTCGCCGGTACTCGCATTTACCAAAATTACCGAGGCTTTTTGAGAGATAAGAAAGGCGTCGAGTTCATCGAGATATTTCACAGTATCGAGTTCTCCTTGATCGGCTCCGTCTTCAGATTTGGTTCCTTTGGGAAGTAAATTTTGAAATTCTTCCGAACTCCAAAGCTCTTTTCCCGAGTAGAGATCTAAAACAGCAACGCGATCGGTGCCCATTTTACGTTCGTCGAACAGAAATAGGTAGCCGCCTCCGCCATTTTTCCATTGTACGTATTGGTACTCCGATTTATTGGTTTTGTTTGTGGTCATTTTTTTATAGTCGCCGCTCCAAATGGGTTTACCGTCTTTATCGAGCGCCGATGCCGAATTATCATCGGTTCCAAGGATAATATCTCCATTGGAACTCGATACGGCCAATCGAGTCGCTTTATTGTCGAATGTGCCTTCCCAAACGGTTGCAAATTGTCCGGATTTTTTGCCGGCACCGCCTTTACTTTTAAGAAGTTTTCCGAATTGTGCTTGTGAGGAAAAGGCACATATAAGCGCAAAACAAATGACTATTTTTTTAGTTGGTTTCATAATAGTTGGTTTAAGTTAATTTCGGTTTTAATTGAATTCAGCGCGATAGCGAACTTTATATCGCTGCTGTTTCTCTAGTTTGAAGAAGAATTTTTCGTCGATTAAATACGAGGAGATAAAATTGATGAACAACGGATTTTTAATGTCTGAGTCGACCTTAAAGCAGGTAGAAACTTTTCCGTTTCCAACGATTGACAAGTCGTAAACGATAAATCCTTTTACGTCTGGAAATTTTTTATTTTTTAGTTTTAGAAATTTCTCGGAACTGAATAAAGCACTTATCTCAGCGCTTACAGCCTCTTGAACCTCTTCGTCGGAAGTGAGTAATTGTCGCTTTTGTGCCTGAACCGGAAGTTGCAAAAACAAAAGAGCAATCAAAAAATATAATGGTTTCATAATGAATGTTTTGTTTGGTAAAATTGGAGTTTCCGCTTTCGCGAATCAATACGTAATTTGCCTTATTCTTCAAAACGAGAATAAGACAAAGAGTTCACGACGAAACAGTATGTGAAAAAGTTGAATTTTGCTTTAAAAAAGCGGTGCGCTTAAAGCAGAAGGAAAGGATATCGCAATAAAAGCTCAGCCTTTTGAGAAATGAGTTTGGTACTGTGCGATTGGAGATTTGTTAGTGGTTTATGTGCTTCGAAACTTCGGAACTTTTGAAGTTCATTGCAGATGGCGAGCGTTTCTTCAGTACAAAATGCTGTTGTAAATTTTTCCCAAATATAATCTACCGCAATTTGGTTGGGATGAATTAAATCACTTTCGTAGAAGCGATAGTCGCGTAATTCATCGATCATTATTTCGTAGGATGGAAAATAAAAAACAGCGTCTGTGCGAAGTAATTTTTCTACGGCAAGTAGCAATTGTGCTTTACTGCGCTGGTTTTCGATGAGGCCGTCGCGCGTGTGTCGAACAGGCGAAACCGTTAAAACGATTCTTATTTTGGGATTGTATTGGCGAAGAATTTCGAAACTCGATTGCAATTCGTTCGTTATTTCATCGGCGGTAAGCAGTACTTTTTCAAACTGATTTGCAGGCACTTTCTGACAATTAGCCACAAACGCGCCCGTAGGCAAATACCGATAAACAAAGGCCGTTCCTAAGGTTAAAAACAAAACATCCGATTCTAACAGCGCAATTCGTAAGTTTTGACTTGCTTCGTCTAAACGATCTTGCAACACTTCTCTGCTCGATCCGAATAGTTCAGAATGTGCATCGAGACTAAAAAAGTTGTCGTCTCGCTTTATGATATGCTCTTGCGGCAGCGGTTTTTCTAATAGTGCGCTAGAAATAAGATTTGCGCAGGCAATCGGCGAAAAAAGCACACCAAAGGGATTGTATACTTGGTTGAAACCGAAGTTCGAAAACTTATTCGAAATGTGTGTCGCGAAGCACGAACCCAAAAACAATTGCTTTTGACGATGATTAACGTCGAAATCGTATTTGGGAACGTTAACTTCGGTGACCCATTTCATCTTAGAATTGCGCTTTAAACGCCTCGATAGCTTGTTGTATGCCGTCGGGATTCTTACCACCAGCTGTCGCGAAAAACGGTTGTCCGCCGCCGCCACCTTGGATGTACTTTCCTAATTCGCGAACCATAGTTGAAGCATTTAACTGCTTTTCGGCAACGAGTTCTTTAGAAATGTAAATAGATAAACCGGGCTTACCGTCGGTGTTGGTAGCTAGTAAAATAGCGGCGTTCGTTCGATTGCTACCCATTGCAAAAGCCACGTCTTTAGCTTGGTTGGCATCGGCGTCGATTTCAAAAGCAAAAACTTCGATACCGTTTTGAAGCGAACCTTGCGTGCTCAGTTGTGTTGCTAATGCTTCGAACTTTGCTTTATTGAGTTTTTCAAGTTGCTCTTGCGCTTTTTGCAAATCGTCTTGCAATTGCTTGATTGATTTTTGGATGTCTTGCGGATTTTTCAAAATCGATTTGATTTCCTTCAATTCATTTTCTTGCTCGGCAAAATAATTGGCAACCGCTTCGCCCGTTATGGCTTCAATTCGACGAATTCCGGCCGCTACTGCCGATTCGCTGCTGATTTTGAAATGCCAAATAGCTGCTGTTGAAGCAACGTGAATACCGCCACACAATTCAACGCTTTCGCCAAATTTAATGGCACGAACTTTATCGCCGTATTTTTCACCGAATAAAGCCATGGCACCTTCGGCAACCGCATCGGCAAAAGCAATCGCGCGACGCTCAATTAAAGGTAAATTTTCGTTGATGCGCGCATTTACAAAAGCTTCAACCTGCTGTAATTCTTCGGTGGTTACTTTCGAAAAGTGCGAAAAGTCGAAACGCAAATAGCCTGGTGCCACCAACGAACCTTTTTGCTCCACGTGCGTTCCTAAGATATGACGTAAGGCTTGGTGCAACAAGTGCGTAGCCGAGTGATTAGCCGAAATGTGTTTGCGCCAAACCGAATCGACCACCGCTTGAATGGGCGCGGTAAGTTGTTCGGGAAGTTTGGCTACAATGTGCATAATTAAGTTGTTCTCTTTTTTGGTGTCGAGAACTTCTACGACTTCGGTTCCAAAAGTTAACGTTCCGCGATCGCCTAGCTGGCCACCACCTTCTGGGTAGAACGGCGTACTTTCTAAGACCAATTGGTAACGAATTCCATCTTTTTTGGAATCGATTTTCCGGTAGCGAACCAAAGTAGTTTCGTTGGTAAGCGAATCGTAGCCTACAAACGGATAGTCGAGTTCACGATCGCTTACTTGTACCCAATCGGCGGTAGTCACTTCGCCTGCAGCACGCGAACGTGTTTTTTGTTCCAACATGGCTGCTTCGAAACCGGCTTCGTCGAGTTTTAGATTGCGTTCGCGAAGAATAAGTGCTGTTAAATCGATTGGAAAACCGAATGTATCGTACAATTCGAAGGCTTTTTGTCCGCTTACGGTGTCGCCATTAGTTTGTGCAATAACTTGGTCGAGCAATTGCAAACCTTGGTCGAGTGTGCGTAAAAAGGCTTGTTCTTCTTCGCGAATTACGTTGGTAACCAATTGTTGTTGTGCAACGATTTCGGGAAACGACTCGCCCATTTGCGCTGCTAACGTAGCAACCAACTCGCACACAAACGGTTTTTTGGCATCGAGAAAAGTAAAGCCGTAGCGAACAGCGCGACGCAAAATACGTCGGATTACGTAACCTGCGCCGGTATTTGAAGGCAACTGACCGTCGGCGATGGCAAAAGCTACGGCACGCACGTGATCGGCGATAACGCGAATGGCGATATTTATTTTTTCTTGCTCGACGTTCGGATTGTTTTTGGTGTACGAAGCGCCGGTTATGGATTCGACTTTTTGAATAAGTGGTGTAAAAACATCGGTGTCGTAATTGGATTTTACGCCTTGCATGGCCATAGACAAACGTTCGAAGCCCATTCCCGTATCCACGTGTTTTTCGGGAAGTTTTTCCAACGAACCGTCGGCTTTACGGTTAAATTCCATGAAAACGAGGTTCCAAATTTCGACAACGTGTGGATGATCGGCGTTAACGAGTTCGCGTCCGGGTGTTTGCGCACACTCTTCGGCAGAACGCAAATCGACGTGAATTTCGGAACTCGGACCACACGGACCTTGGTCGCCCATTTCCCAGAAATTATCTTTTTTATTTCCGAGGATAATGCGGTCTTCGGATACGTAACGTTTCCAAAGGTCGAAGGCTTCTTGATCGAAGGGTACGTTTTCGGCAGCATTGCCTTCGAATACCGAAACGTATAAAAGTGATTTATCGAGTTTAAGTTCTTCGGTTAAGAATTCCCATGCCCAATCGATAGCGTCTTTTTTAAAGTAATCGCCAAACGACCAGTTTCCAAGCATTTCGAACATGGTGTGGTGATAGGTATCGATACCTACTTCTTCGAGATCGTTGTGTTTTCCGGAAACGCGGAGGCATTTTTGGGTATCGGCGATTCGTTTTGAAGGAGGCGTTCCGTTGCCGAGGAAGAATTCTTTGAACTGCGCCATACCGGAGTTGTTGAACATCAGCGTTGGATCGTCTTTAAGAACGATTGGTGCTGAGGGAACAATCAGGTGTTGTTTGGACTGAAAGAAGTTGAGAAACTTTTTACGGATGAGTTCGGATTTCATAATCGACATTGGGTTAGTATCGTATTTTGGGTTCGACAGCCCTGCCCCGGATGGCACGGAAAGCCTGAACGTGCAGTGGCGTGTGCGTGTGGGCAACGAGCGGCGACCGGAGGAAGCCCGCACGCTGCACTACACAAACCGCCGATGCAAGTTTAGCTTGCAGTAACAGCCGGAAATGGCAGCCAAAACCAAATTTTAAAAAATTGACTGCAAAAGTAAAATTTTTACAGACTTAATGAGATTTAAAAATACGTTTTCGCAGCATGACAGAAAGTCGAATTTTGCTACCTTGGCAGATGAAATTCATTTTTGGTATGCAAATTGATTTAGTTCCGGGGAAATTGTATTACTCGATTGGCGAAGTAGCGAAGGCATTTGATGTAAACGCTTCATTGATACGTTTTTGGGATAAGGAATTTGAAATTCTGAAACCTAAGAAGAACGCGAAGGGCAACAGAATGTTTACGCCAGACGATGTAAAAAATTTACAATTGATTTACCATTTAGTGAAAGAGCGCGGTTTTACGTTGGAAGGAGCGAAAACGCATTTGAAGGAAAGCAAGAAAAAACCGCTCGACACTTTTGAAATTATTGCAAAACTTGAAACAATTAAACAACAATTGATACAAATAAAACAACAATTATAAACAAACATCATGAGAAAGTTCATACCGATTGCGGTTATTCTAGGGATTATTTTAATAGGTATTTTTTGGGTTGTAGGCATGCAAAACACGGCCTTAGGCTACGACCAAGCCGTTAAGAAAGAATGGGGAAATGTGGAAACGGCGTATCAGCGCAGAAACGATTTGATTGGCAATTTGGTGAATACTGTAAAGGGTGCCGCTGATTTTGAGAAATCGACTTTAACTGCGGTTATTGAAGCGCGTGCCAAAGCTACATCGGTAACCATTGACCCAAGCAACGTAACGCCTGAACAATTACAAGCTTTTAATGCTGCTCAAAGCGGTGTTAGCAGCAGTTTATCGCGATTGTTGGTAAGCGTGGAGCAATATCCGACATTGAAAGCGAACGAAAATTTCTTGAAATTACAAGATGAGTTGGCGAGTACCGAGAACCAAATTTTAACGGCACGTACACGTTTTAACGAACAAGCACAGATTTACAATGGCTATGTGTTGAAAGTTCCGCAGAAATGGTTTTTGAGCGGCTATCCAGAAAAACCGTATTTCAAGTCGGTTGAAGGTGCTGACAAGCCTGTAGAAGTTAAATTTTAATCGGATGTCGGCCGTAGAAAGTTTTTTAACGCCTGCTGAGGAATCGGCGATAGTAGCTGCTATTGCTTCGGCAGAGCGCGCTACTTCGGGTGAAATACGTTTGCACATCGAGCGTTTGTGTTCGGGCGACCCTTTGGAGCGTGCGAAACAAGTTTTTGAATTGCTGGAAATGCATAAAACCGAACAAAAGAACGGCGTGTTGTTTTACTTGGCGGTCGACGATCATAAGTTTGCCATTTGCGGGGACCAAGGTATTGATGCCGTGGTTCCCGCTGATTTTTGGAACTCGACCAAAGAAATGCTGGCCTCGCATTTTAAAAGAGGTGCGTTTGCTGACGGACTAATTGCGGGCATTGCACTTGCTGGCGAGCAACTGAAAAAATACTTTCCTTTTGAGAAAGGCGACCAAAACGAATTATCTAACGAAATATCGAAAGGCTAATGCGGCAACGTGCACTACTTTTTTTGTGGCTTTTACTTGCCGGAACAGCATTTGGCCAACTGGAAATTCCGAAAATTCCGAACCCACCTCGTTTGGTGAACGACTACGCCAACTTGCTTTCGGCTAACGACAAAGCGATGTTGGAACAAAAGTTGGTTAATTACGCGGATAGTACGTCGACACAAATAGCGGTGGTTATTATTGAATCGCTTCAAGGCGAAGATATTGGTTTACTGACGCCGCGCTGGGGACAAGAATGGGGAATTGGCGGAACCAAAGACAAAGACAACGGCGTTTTGATGCTGATGGCGGTGAAAGAACGCAAAATATGGATATCGGCGGGTTACGGAGTTGAAGACGTGCTTACAGCTGGTATTGGCGGTACGATAACCCGAAACGACATTATTCCTTACTTCAAAAAAGGAGATTATGTAGGCGGTCTGAATGCGGGCGTTGATGCTATGATTAAGCTTTTTGCTGGCAAGTACGATGCGGAACCGAAGAAAAAATCGGGCGGCTTTCCGTTGCCTTTATTGTTTGTGATTGTGGTTATCGTATTGGTATTGATCAGCAAATTTGGCAAAGGCGGTGGTGGCAGAGGAAACGGCAATCATCGGGGTGGCGGTTTTGATTTAGCGGATATCATCATTTTAAGCAGTTTAGGCAGAAGCGGCGGAGGCGGAAGTTTCGGGGGCGGAGGCGGCTGTGGTGGTGGCGGAGGCGGAGGCTTTGGCGGCTTCGGCGGAGGCGGTTTCTCTGGCGGCGGAAGTGGTGGAAGTTGGTAGTGGGAGGTTAGAAGTTAGAGGTTAGTTCCGATAGCTATCGGAATAGAAGCTAGACTCGATGAATTGACCACTTTACGTATCTTTTAG
>JAIXTU010000257.1 GCA_027483785.1 Flavobacterium sp. | reverse complement strand
GTAATCATTTCCGAAGACGGCTATATTGTGACCAACAACCATGTTATTAAAGACGCAAGTGAGTTGGAAATTACGCTCAACAACAACGAAACGTACAAAGCTAAAGTCATTGGAACCGATTCTAAAATGGACATTGCCCTTCTGAAAATCGATGCCAAAGAAAAGCTTCCGTATGCCACCTTCGCCGATTCTGACGCGGTTAAAGTTGGAGAATGGGTTCTTGCTGTAGGAAATCCGTACAATTTGAATTCGACCGTAACAGCGGGTATCGTTTCTGCGAAAGCGCGAAACTTAGGAAATAACGGCATTCAATCGTTTATACAAACCGACGCAGCCGTGAATCCGGGAAATAGCGGTGGCGCATTGGTAAACACACGTGGCGAACTCATCGGAATCAACACCATGATTTCATCACAAACGGGCGCGTATGTCGGATACTCGTTTGCCGTTCCATCGAACATTACGCGTAAAATTATCGAAGACATTATGGAATTCGGAAACGTACAACGCGGTATTTTGGGTATTGAATGCGGCGAATTAAACGCAGCTGTTTCTAAAGAATTGGGGATTTCGCAAACAAGTGGTGTGTACATCAGTACCGTCAATAAAAATACAGGAGCTGAAAAAGCAGGCTTGAAAAAAGGCGACATCATTGTAAAATTAGACGATCGCAAAATCCAAACCTATGCCGATTTAGCTGGTTTCATCAACGCTAAACGTCCGAACGACGAAGTAAAAGTTACGTTTCTACGCGACGAAAAAACCTATACTGCAAATGTAAAACTCACGAAATACGACATGATCGTAGCCGACTTTAAAGGTTTGGAACTAGAAAACCTAAGCGCAGCCGAACGCAAAAAAATGAAAGTTAACTACGGTGTTCGGGTGAAAAGTGTCGAAAATTCTAAACTCGCCGAATTTGCAAAAGATTTGGAAGGCGGCGTAATCTTAAAAATCGGAAATGTTCCTGCCGAAAACATCGAAACCGTATCACAACTCGTTTCTAAAATCGATGAAAATCAAGCTGTTCAAGTAGAAATGATTACCAAAAACGGCGAATTAATTCGATTCATTCTCTAGAACATGAAATAACCAAAGAGAAGTCGGTCGCAGTGGCCGACTTTTTTTATGTTTCTTTACGAAATCGTTTTCGTAAATCAACATTTTAATTACTTTTGCCGCGTCTAACTTCAACATTCAATCATGACAACCAACGCAATGTATGAAAAGGAGCTGACTTTTCAGGCGGACCGACGCAGAGCCGGTGTGGAATTAATTAAGACTATTAGCGATTTATGGTACGAAAAATCCATCGAAATGGTACTCTTTCGCAACCAACTTATCGACAGAACCGTCAGCGACATTATCAATTTGCACGAATACGCCGGCGAATTTGGCGGAAAACCCATCAGCGTTTTCGATACCGTAGAAATCGCAAAAGCAGTACTGAGCCTAGATTTGCCACCAAGCAAACTCGACTTAGGAAAACTCACCTACGAATTCCACATGGAAGACGACAAATACAGCAATGCCAAAGCTTTTGTCATCGATAAACTGAAAAGTGCTAAATCATCTGCCGATATCACACCAAAAGATGTCGTCCTTTACGGATTCGGACGCATTGGCCGTTTGCTCGCCCGCGAAATGATGTCGAAAATGGGCAAAGGAAACCAATTGCGCTTACGAGCAGTGGTTACACGCGACCAAAACGATGCCGTGAGCATTGAAAAAAGAGCGTCTTTGCTGCGTTACGACTCGATTCACGGCGACTTTCAAGGATCTGTTGTTGCCGATACCGAAAACAATGCACTGATTATCAACGGAACAACCGTTCACCTCATCACGGCACAAAAACCAGAAGACATCGATTATACCGCATACGGAATTGACGATGCGCTTGTCATCGACAACACCGGAGCATTTACCACACAAGAAGCCTTGTCGCGTCACTTAGTTTCAAAAGGCGTTTCTAAAGTGTTGCTTACCGCTCCCGGAAAAGGCGTGCCAAACATTGTTCACGGTGTTAATCAAAACGATTACAATCCGGATGAAATCGATATTTTCTCCGCTGCATCGTGTACCACAAACGCCATCACACCTATTTTAAAAGCTGTTGAAGATACACTCGGCGTTGTAAAAGGACACCTCGAAACGATTCACGCTTACACGAACGACCAAAATTTGGTTGATAACATGCACAAAAAATACCGTCGCGGACGCGCTGCGGGTTTAAACATGGTTATTACCGAAACTGGTGCCGGAAGTGCTGTTGCAAAAGCACTGCCGTCGCTTACCGGAAAACTCACTTCAAATGCCATTCGCGTTCCGGTACCAAACGGTTCGCTTGTGGTTTTAAACTTAGAAGTTGGCAAAAAAACCAGCATCGACGAAGTAAACAAAATCATGAAAAAGTACGCGCTCGAAGGCGAATTGGTCGAACAAATCAAGTATTCATTGAATAACGAATTAGTGTCATCCGACATTATCGGAACCTCAGCACCAGCCATTTACGACAGCAACGCTACCATTGTTTCGGACGATGGTAAAAACGTAGTTTTGTACGTATGGTACGACAACGAATACGGCTACAGCCACCAAGTAATTCGCTTGGCAAAGTACATTTCAAAAGTGCGCCGCTTCACCTATTATTAATAGAAACTAACCTAACCACTATACTGTTCCGGAATGCCTATAAGGTGTTCCGGTTTTTTTTGGGGCGTATCCCCGCGCATGCATCCTAACGAAAATGTATCGCTGGGCGGGGTCGCGCCGTTCGCTGCAAGTGGCACCAAACGAGCTAAGCATTTGCAAGCTTTGGCACGGGCTTCCGTTGGTCGCCGCACCAAACCGCAATTGCTAAGCCCGTTTCGCGCAAGCTTTCCGCTGCCGTCGCTTACGCAGAAAATCGTTACCAAAACGATAGTGCTTTTTTCAATGCGTTTTCAATATCTTGAAATTTCAAAGAAATAGATTTTCGACTTTGCAAAAATGCAGTTGTAATATTGCAATATTACCTCAGTTTAATAAACTCATTTGCAATTATATAAACAGTTTAGAAAACCGAGATAAATCCAAAATTTCAATCTAAAAAATCCTAACGTATTTTCCAAAAATCACCACCAACAAATTTTACTCGTACGGTTGTCAATCATTCTTAATCGAGTTCGGGTTTTAACGAATTTTCGCATTAGAGATTTCCCATATTCAACTCGTCTAAAATCTAAATTGCAGCAAGACATCAAAAAAAAATCTGCCCAACTTTTTGAGCTGGGCAGACTTTATAAAAATGTACAAAAGGATTTATGCAGCTCCGGCAGCAGCAATCAAATTCAATGCTGAACCTGCTTTAAACCAAGCAATTTGACCTTCATTGTACGTATGATTTGCCAGAATGATATCCGTAGTACCATCATCGTGAATAAATTCTAACGTAAGTGGTACACCCGGTGCAAACGACGTTAAATCTTTGAAATTAATCGTGTCGTTTTCACGAATTTTATCGTAATCTGCTTCATTTGCAAATGTAAGTGCTAGCATACCTTGCTTTTTCAAGTTAGTTTCGTGAATACGTGCAAACGACTTTACCAAAACGGCTTTTACACCTAAGAAACGTGGCTCCATAGCAGCATGTTCACGAGACGATCCTTCGCCGTAGTTGTGATCGCCCACAACTATCGACGGAATTCCAGCAGCTTTGTATGCACGTTGCACGGCTGGTACCGCATCGTAAGCTCCTGTAAGCTGATTCTTAACCGAATTAGCTTTTTGGTTAAAGGCGTTAATCGCGCCAATAAGCATATTGTTTGAAATGTTATCAAGGTGACCACGGAATCGCAACCATGGACCTGCCATAGAAATGTGATCAGTAGTACACTTTCCGAAGGCTTTAATCAGCAATTTAGCACCTGTAATATTGTTTCCATCCCATGGCTCAAAGGGAGCTAAAAGCTGTAAACGCTCACTAGTTGGACTCACAGCTACTGTAACGCCGCTTCCGTCTTCGGCCGGCGCTTGATAACCTGGATCTTCAGCATAAAAACCTTTTGCTGGCAACTCATTTCCTGTTGGTTCGTCTAATTTAACCTCTTCGCCATCTTCATTAATTAATGTATCGGTAATTGGATTAAATCCAAGGTCTCCTGCAATCGCTAAAGCGGTAACAAGCTCTGGAGAACCAACGAAAGCTAAGGTGTTTGGGTTGCCGTCGGCACGTTTCGAAAAGTTTCTGTTAAACGAGTGTACAATCGTGTTGCGCTCTTCTTTTTCTGCACCTTCACGATCCCACATTCCGATACACGGACCGCAAGCATTTGCAAATACAGTAGCACCAATTTGGTTGAAGGTATCAATAAAACCATCTCTTTCAATAGTCGAACGAACAACTTCCGAACCTGGAGTAATGGTAAACGCAGCTTTAGTCTTCAATTTTTTATCGGCAACCTGCTTAGCAAGCGACGCTGCACGAGAAATATCTTCGTAGGACGAGTTGGTACAAGATCCGATCAAACCAATTTCTACACGAAGTGGCCAGTTATTTTTGATAGCTTCTTCACGCATTTTTGAAATAGGTGTAGCCAAATCTGGTGTAAACGGACCGTTTAGATGTGGCTCCAATTCCGACAAATTAATTTCGATCACTTGATCAAAATATTGCTCTGGATTTGCGTATACTTCTGGATCTCCTGTTAGATAGGGTGCAATCGCGTCGGCAGCATCGGCAACATCGGCACGATTTGTCGAACGCAAGTAGCGCGCCATCGACTCATCATATCCAAAAGTTGACGTTGTTGCGCCGATTTCAGCACCCATATTACAAATGGTTCCTTTACCGGTACAAGACATTGCAGTAGCACCTTCGCCGAAATATTCAACGACAGCGCCAGTTCCCCCTTTTACAGTAAGGATTCCAGCTACTTTCAGAATTACATCTTTTGGTGCTGTCCAACCCGATAATTTACCTGTAAGTTTTACACCGATAAGTTTCGGGAACTTCAATTCCCAAGCCATTCCCGACATAACGTCTACGGCATCGGCACCTCCTACTCCAATGGCAATCATTCCCAATCCGCCAGCATTTACTGTGTGTGAATCGGTACCAATCATCATTCCGCCCGGAAATGCATAGTTTTCTAATACTACTTGGTGAATAATTCCTGCACCTGGTTTCCAAAATCCAATTCCGTATTTATTTGATACCGATGAAAGGAAATCAAAAACTTCGCTCGACTGTTGTTTCGCGCGAGCTAAATCAGTTGCTGCATCAACTTTCGCTTGGATCAAGTGGTCGCAATGTACCGTTGTTGGTACGGCAACTTTTGATTTACCGGCATGCATAAATTGAAGAAGTGCCATTTGGGCTGTTGCATCCTGACAAGCTACTCGGTCTGGAGCAAAATCTACGTAATCTTTTCCACGAGAAAAACCCTGCGTCGGATTACCTTCCCAAAGGTGGTTGTATAATATTTTTTCAGTTAGCGTTAAAGGTCTTCCCACCAATTCCCGCGCCTTGTTTACGCGCTCTGGCATGGTTGCGTAAACCTTTTTAATCATTTCAATATCAAAAGCCATGATTTTACTTATTTGTTTGCGGTGCAAATTTACGAAAACGTTGGTAGTTGTTGTTCGGCGAAAGCTAATACCGTTTGATTCTAAACAACTTTTGAGGATTTATCAAATAAAAAACGCTCGTCTCTAAAATTATTAAAAACGAGCGTTTAAAATCCGAAATTAGCAATAATCGGTCTTAAAATAGCTTTTCGATTATCGCTTCAATAGTAATATTTTCGGCATCTGCTTTATAATTCTTGACAACTCGATGACGCAAGATTCCTACTGCAACGGCTTTAACATCTTCTGCGTCTGGCGAAAATTTTCCGTTAAATAAAGCATGAGCTTTAGCTGCCAGAATTAGGTTCTGTGAAGCACGAGGTCCAGCTCCCCAATCGATATAGTTTTTGATAAAATCTGATGCGTCTATCGAATTTGGACGCGTTTTTGACACTAAACGCACCGCATATTCAATGACGTTATCTGCAACCGGAACACGGCGAATAAGTTCTTGGTAAGAAATTATTTCTTCTGCAGTAAATAATGCTTGAATTTGCGGCTTATAATCCGAGGTGGTATTTTTTACGACAGCAACTTCTTCCTCAAAACTTGGATAATCAAGCTTGATTGAAAACATAAAACGATCGAGCTGTGCTTCTGGCAAAGGATAAGTTCCTTCTTGCTCGATGGGGTTTTGTGTTGCCAAAACAAAATAGGGCAAATCGAGTTTGTAATTGTGACCGGCAATGGTAACTGCGCGCTCTTGCATAGCTTCTAGCAAGGCGGCTTGCGTTTTAGGCGGTGTCCGGTTAATCTCGTCGGCAAGGATGATGTTCGAAAAAACAGGTCCCTTAATGAATTTAAAGGTTCTGTTTTCGTCTAAGATCTCACTTCCCAAAATATCGGATGGCATTAAATCTGGGGTAAATTGGATACGCTTAAACTGCAATCCCAAACTTTGTGCGATGGTATTTACCATGAGCGTTTTCGCCAAACCCGGAACGCCAACCAATAAAGCATGGCCACCGGAAAAGATACTGAGTAAAATCTGATCGACTACTTCGTCTTGTCCTACAATCACTTTTGCGATTTCGGACTTCAACGCGAGTCGTTTTTGAACAAGGCTTTGAACTGCTGCTACGTCTGACATTTTGAATTATTTTTTTAACCAATTGCTTTCATAAAGACAATCGCGGTATTCTCCATTAATTTTTATGAATGTTTCTTTGATTTTCTCATTGGTCCATTTAGCAATGGCTTTAAATTGTTTTTCTTTCAAAGCTAAATCTTTGATTTTGAGAAAATCTTGTGCATAATCGGCGTTGTGCGAAGGAATTCGATTGGTAACCGTAATGATTTTGTACATTTTCTTTTGCGTTTGATCGGTATCTAAAAAAGGTACTGAAATTTCGCCTTGCTTAAGATTTGAAACTTGCGAGTACAATGACGGATCCATTTTTGTAAGATCGAAACGGGTATCGAGTGTTCTAGGGTTTACGAGTTGTCCGCCGTTATTCTTGGTTTCTTTTTCATCGGAAGAGGCTCTTGCAGCATCACCGAAGGTTATATCTCCCGCCAAAATGCGTTTACGAATTTCGATAATTTCGTCTTTGGCTTCTTTGAGGGCTTCATCGGAAACTTTAGGGATAAGTAGGATGTGACGCAAATCGACTTCTTGTCCTCTGATTTTTTCGACAAGAATAATGTGATAACCAAATTCGGTTTCAAAAGGTTCGGAAATTTCACCCTCATTCAAACTAAAAGCTACGTCCTTGAATTCCTTAACAAAAGGCGTTTTTCGATTCATTTTGTAGTATCCACCATTCGATTTGGAACCGGGATCTTGTGAATACAAAACGGCTTTCGAAAAGAAACTGCTTCCATTAATAACGTCTCGCTTGAGCTCTTTGAGTTTATCAATTACCTTTTGCTTTTCTTCATCGGAGATTTTTGGTTTGATGACTATTTGTGCTACCTCGACTTCATCGCCGAAAACGGGTAAATCAGCTTTCGGTATTGATTTAAAGTAATTTCGAACCTCTTCCGGTGTAATTTCAACTTTTTCAACAATTTTTTTCTGCATTTCAGAAGCGAGTCGGCTCATCTTTAAAACGTCAAAAAATGTAGATCGAAGTTCTTCTTCGGAGTTTTTCTTAAAGAATTTCACCAATTTGTCCATGCTGCCGATTTGTTCAATCATTACAGACAACTTTTCTTCTAATGTACCATTAATTTCAGCATCGCTCACAACAATGCTGTCCTGAACAGCTTGGTGGGCGTAAAGGCGTTCTTCGAGGAGCTTGCCGATCATCTGGCAGCGTGTAATCCCATCGATCGAATTTCGGGTACTTGTAAGTTCCAAGAAGCTTTTATCGATATCGGAATCTAAAACTAAGTAATCCCCTACTGTAGCTACAATTCCGTCGATTTTCTGTTTAGATTTTGGAATCTGAATCGGCTTAACTGTATCCTTTATAATTTCCTGTGCAAATAAGGTTGTGGAAAGGAATACCAACATG
>JAIXTU010000086.1 GCA_027483785.1 Flavobacterium sp. | reverse complement strand
CAGGGAATGCAGCGAAAAGCTTTGCAAAACGGCGGGCTAACAAAACGAAAAGCACAGTGCGACTAACAGAAGCGCCTGTGCTTTTTAAGTTTTATAGCGCGCCGTGCGCAAACTTACAGCGAAATGCCCGACGGCGGCGCGAATTTTAGATGAAGAACGGTCGCCGCCGGGTTGCCCAAAAATTATACTTTAATAAGTTTAATAGTTTGCGGATTTAACTGATCCGATTTAATTTTCAGAAAGTACATGCCGCTAGCTTGATTGGAAAGATCTATTTCTTGCCCATTTCCAGAAAGTATTTTTTGTCCTAAATTATTGTAAATGAGCCATTCAAGATTTGAATCGGCTGTTTCTAAGAAAAAGATGTTTTTAGAAGGATTTGGATAAACAGAAATAACTTGTTGCTTTACAATATTATTGGTAGTTAGCGGATTAGCAATTTTGAGAACCGATAAGCGTTTGTCTACAGGCCCGTCTTCAGAATAACTCAGATATAGAAAATCTGCGGTACTTGCCAAATCATAATCTCCATCTTCTAGAAAATTTTCTGTGTCTATAATCCCATTGGAAGCAAAGTAATTGCTGCCTACTATTTCCCAGGTATTTCCATTAAATGTTCGTACGCAAACTTTTACATTTCCTGAATTTGGATCAACTCCATTGTAAGCTACTGTAATTTGATTTGCGAAAAAAGTTGAGCGTGGGCCTTCGAAAGTGTTGCGTACATTGATGATAGGTTCGCCTACAGCAATCCAAGAATTACTTTCAAACTTTTTAGTTATGAGAACATGGGATAGCTCGTTGATATTTGGGCTTTTGATAGCGTACGTAATATAAGGAACTTTTGTAACAGGTTCAAAAGTTAGTGAGCTAATTACCAATGGGTTTGTATTATCTGAATTCGATGCTAAATCGGCTACTGAACCTCCTACATATTGCCAAGTATTACCTTCCAATCGCATAACATTGAGCTTATTCTGACCGACGCCTAGAAATTCTCTAAAAGAAATATAGGGTGTGGAATCGATTAATTGCAAATCGATGTTCCATAAAGTACCCGTTCCGATTTCTGTGTTTCCAACAGATTCCCACGTTGTTCCGTTAAAGCGCATTACATTAGCTTTTCCAGTACTTGTATTTTGAAAAACTACGTAGGGAATTTCACCTAAAAGCTTGATCGACAGATATTGCGTATTTCCATTGTAAAAAGGGCTTCCACTTACATCGACCCAATTTTCGCCATCAAATTTTTTCAAGTAGAGATTACGTGGCGTCGCTGCTTTGTTGTAAACAATGTAGGGAACGTCTTCGTAAACCGCCATATCAAAGTCGCTAATTGTAAAGTCAGTTATGTCCTCAGATCCAAGCAAGTCCCATTGCTCACCATTAAATTTGCTTGCAACCGGTTTTCCGTTAGATCTATAGCTTACAATCGTTCCAAAATTGTTCGATTCAATAGCACTTTGACCAATACCTTCTAAAGTGAACTTTGCCGGACCAACATTTTCCCACTGTGCAAAAACGTTTAGGGAGATAAATAAAAAGAGTAGAGAAGTAGTTTTCATCAAAAAGTATTTTTAAACAAAAGTACTTTTGCAAAACCAAAAAATATATGTATCAGGCTTCTATTCTCGTTAAGAAATCGGATTTCTGAACTATTTTTCTACTAGTTTATTGTCTTTTCGATACTCGAGTGGTGTTATACCTACAGCTTTTTTAAAGTTGATAAAGAAAGACGTTTTGTTTTTAAATCCGACTTCTTGACCAATTCCTGCAAGATTGTATCGATCGTAATCTTTATTTTTTAAAAGTTCCTTTGCTGCGTTTACGCGGTATTCTATAATAAACTGACTAAAGTTTTTTCCTGCAAAATGATTGATAAGTCTTGAAACTGTTTTTGGTGGCATTTTTAGTAAATCGGCAACCAAAAATAAATTAATGTCTTCATTTTTATACAGTTTCGTATCTTCAATGAGTTTCTTTATTTTATGGAAATCATCATGTTGCAGTTCGGGCTTGATAGAATTTGTCGTGCTTCTTGGTGTGTTAGATATCGTGTAACTAACGTCTTCATCTATAGCCGAAGTTGCATTAAGTTCATAAATCCGCAAAATTCGTTGCTTCATGCCAAAAATCGCAACCCAAAGTACAACAAAACTAGAAGCAACGGCGTCGTAGGTGTATACATACTGATCTAAACTTGAATTAAACTCGATTATTGAACCAGTAAGTTCAATACTATAATCAACTAAGAAAATCACGCACGTAACTTCGATCCACCTTAAGTTGTTTTGATTGGCAGTTACATACGAATTGAGAATGAGATTTTTTAAATTTTTAATTTCAAAAAGAATTCGAATTGCATAAATAGAGTTGAATAATGGGGGAAGATAGACCATTGTTACTAAGATAAAATTTTTGTTTTCTTTGGTATAAAACTGATCTCCCCACTCGGGAACAAATAAAAAAGCGGAAAAAAATAAAAATTCAAGCAACGCAGGTATCAAATGCAACAGTAACTTCTTTCTAAATTGCCCGAAAATACTTTGAAAATACAAGTAAAATAAGGGCATTACTGCGTAGTAAAAATTTATTGGCAAATAAGGCAAGTCGTTAAACAACCATTCAAAATTGATACTTGAATACGCGATTAAAAATAGTCCTAAGAATGGCAGCGCTTTTTCATAGCTTCTGCTGAAAATAAATATGAATCCAAATATGAGTCCATTTGCTAAACAAGTAAAGAGTAAGTATTTTATCAACTCGTCCATATAAAGCCGTTTTTGCTAATTCTTTTTGGGAAAAGTACGTTCATTGGGCAAAGTTGCAAAAAAGTAATCGATTTTTTGGTAACGTAATTTCGCGACAGGGAATGCAGCGAAAAGCTTTGCAAAACGGCGGGCTAACAAAACGAAAAGCACAGTGCGACTAACAGAAGCGCCTG
>JAIXTU010000342.1 GCA_027483785.1 Flavobacterium sp. | reverse complement strand
TTTTCAGAAAGATTATTACTGGATGATGGGAGACAATCGGGGAAATTCACTCGATTCGCGTTATTGGGGATTTGTACCTGAAGATCACGTGGTTGGAAAGGCGGTTTTTGTATGGTTAAGTTTAGATGGTACTGCATCTGGTTTAGATAAGATTCGCTGGTCGCGTATGTTTACGACGGTAAATGGCGACGGACCTGCAGTTAGCTATCTTTGGGTATTTGGCCTTGCCTTGCTTGCGTATTTCGGCTTAACTCGATTTGTATTCAAAAAGAAGGCAGCGTAATCTATGGCAATACTGTTGATTCCTTCCTATTTCGGATCAATCTCCGAATATGTTGCCCTTGTGCACAGTGAAGAAGTTTTTTTTGAATTCGACGATAACTTCCAAAAGCAAACCAACCGAAACCGAGCCTTTATTTATAGTCCGAATGGCTTGCAGCTTCTGAATGTACCTGTTGTTCACAAAAAACAGTTGCACCAAAAAACACGCGACATGCGTATTGAATATGCCGAAGATTGGCGCAAACAGCACTTTAAATCGCTTGAAGCAGCCTATCGAAGTTCGCCCTACTTTGAATTTTACGAAGATTTCTTTAGGGATTTATTCAACAAAAAATACGAATTCCTAACCGACTTGCAGTTCCATACGATTGATCTTACGTTGAAGTGCTTACAAATAAACAAATCGTACACAAAAACAACAGAATTCTTTAAAAATCCGTTGCAAACAAACGGTCGCGAACTGGCAAATAGAAAAAAAGACTCCAACGAATTTGAGTCGTACCATCAGGTTTTCATAGAAAAACACGGATTTATAAACAACCTCAGCATCCTTGATTTACTTTTTAATGAAGGAAGAAAAGCGGGCGATTATCTCAAACGCCAAACGCTTAATTTGTAAAAGCTAGTACAGCAGCAATCGGAAAATGATCGCTGTCTTGAATTTCATTAAACGTATCAAAATCTTTTACCTCGAAACGTTTATCGGTAAGTATGTAATCAATTCGTGCCGGATAATATTTAAAATCGTACGTTTTTCCGAGGCCTGATCCTGCTTCCACGAAAGTGTCGTTTAAATCGCCCTTAATTTGCCGGTACACGTAAGAAAACGCCGAATTATTCATATCGCCACAAACAATCGTTCTAAATCGAATGTCGGCACGATGTAAACGCAGCATTTCGGCCTGATTTTGCTGCTTCCGGAACGCTCTTCCGATTCGACGCAGCATAAATTCCGACTTAGACTGATCGAGTTGGTTAATGTCGTTGTTAATTTTATTGACGCTTGGGGTTATACGTACCGACTCTAAATGCATATTGTACACACGTACAGTATCTGCTTTAATTAATACGTCTGCAAATATGGCTTCTGCATCAGAATTTGGAAAGCTGACCACGCCGCTATTGATGATTTTATATTTGGAAAAAATGGCTTGTCCGGTTTTTATCTTTTTATGACGTAAAGTGGTGTACTTGAATGGAAATTGCTCGGTATGGAAATCGGCATTGGCACTAAATTCCTGAATACAGAGAATATCGGGGTTTTGTTCTTTGACAAAATCTGAAATTTCCAACGGAACCGCGCGCTTGTCGGACCAACGAAACTTATTGAACAATCGAACATTATAGGAAACAATTTTTACCTCATGGACTTCCTTTTCGTGACTGGTATCCGATCGAAAACCATAAAATTTATTGACGAAGGTGATGCCGATGAGCAAAACAATTAAGGAAAGTGCTGCTTGGCGTTTCAGTTGAATTACCCAAAAAATAAGAAACAAGCCGTTTCCAATAAGTAAAGCAGGTAAAAACAGCGTTAATGCAGCAAGAATGGGATATAAACTTGGCGCAATTCGTGGTAATAGGTAAGCAATAATAGTTGCCGCCGCCAGCAACCAATTAAAGAAAAAGACCACCTTATTAAACCAAGACAATTTTGCCATACTTCAAATATAGCAACAAGCTTTGGTTTGAGAACTATTGATTTTGCCCGACGCGAAACAAAAACTCTTTTTCTTCGGTCGATAAACTGTCGTATCCCGATTTACTGATCTTATCCAAAATCTCGTCGACACGTTGTTGTTGAGAATCTTTTACGGGTTTGTTTGTTGGTTTAGAAGCAGTTTGACGGTGTACTGTGCGCATTTTAGCTGGCTTTTTTGCTTGTTTTATGCCTAGGCAAAAATTAGCTAATCGATCGAAAAGATTGAAGAAATTTCCGCCGTTTTGCAGATTCTTCATATACAAATACCCCATTAAAGCACCTGCTAAATGTGCGAATCGGCCGCCCGTGTTTGAAGTAAACAATTGAATGATATCGAGGCACACTAAAACCAAAGCAATGTGCCACAACTTTACGTTTCCGATGAGTAAAAGTCGAACTTCCATTAACGGATTGTACGTTGCGGTTGCAAGAACAATTGCCATGATTGCTCCTGAAGCGCCTACCATTGGAACTGTATGGTATTGTAAAACCGGAATCAAATTGTAGGCGAGAATAAAGATAAGTCCGGCGAAAATAGCAGCTGCGAGATATATAGACAGCAGCTGCGCTTCCTTAAAATAAGTTAAAAACAAGCGTCCCGAAAAATTCAGGATGAGCATATTAAAAAGTAAATGAAAAAAACCTGCATGAAAGAATGCATACGTAAGCAAAGACCAAGGTTTAAACAACAGATTTGCAGGATCTGAGCTTATGTTTACCCAAGAAAGGTAATCAAACGACAAGCCTAAAATTTTCAGAATCGTAAATAAAACCTCAGGTATTAAGTATAAAGCGACATTTAAAATAATCAGTTGCATTACAATTCCGCCGCTTCGGTATTGCCATTTTAAGTCATTTAGAATGGTACTCATATTAATTCCATCTGTTTTTGTTAAACTGAGTTCGTTTCCAATACCACATAATCAAAAATCCCATGGTTGCTCCGCCTAAGTGGGCGAAGTGGGCGATGTTGCCAAACCCAAACAATGAACTTCCTTTTAAAGCTAAATACAAATCGATCGCTACAATTCCGGGAACAAAATACTTTGCCGCGATCGGAACCGGTAAAAATAACATGGCCAAACGCGCTTCGGGAAATAAAAATGCAAAGGCAACCATTAGTCCGTAAATAGCACCAGAAGCACCAACCATTGGTGTTTGAACATCAATAGCAGTTGAAAACAGCAAGTTAATATCAGCTGGCGGAACTTTAGAAAAATCTGCTGCCAATACTTGACGAATCCCTTCTTCAAATAAGCCGCTGTCATAATAATTGCCCGTTAAGAACTGCACATTTAAAACGCTTCGAATCTGGCCTACATTAAGTCCGAGATCTTGCATACCATTAACAACTTGAGTAACTTCAAAGAAATTAACACCACCTTGAACTAGTGCACCGGCAACTCCACATGAAAAATAAAAAAACAAAAACTTTTTACTTCCCCAAAACTGTTCCATTACCGAGCCAAAAGAAACTAGGGCAAACATATTAAAAGCAATGTGTAAAATACCGCCATGCATAAAAATGTGCGTCACCAGCTGCCACCATTGAAAACGATCGTCGTAAAAACTATGCAGTGCAAGGAGGTCGTTTAAAGCCGGAACAAAAAACCGACCTACAAATAGAATTACATTGATGATAAGCAAATGCTTAACGGTTTCGGTAATTTGTATCATAATGTGAATTTACGGTCTAACTCTTCCTGAGTAAAAGTGTATTGAATGGGTTTTCCAAAGGGCGATACAGTTGAATCCATACAAGAAAAAAGGCGTTGTAGTACGGATTCTAGCTCCGATTGCGATAATGACTGTCCGTTTCGAACAGCAACACTCATTGCCAAACTCTTTGCTATTTTATCATTTAAATCGAACGCATCCGAAACGCTTCCTTCCGAAATAACGGTAATCAACTGATTGATAACATCTTCCGCATCCGATTCTTGAATAAGTGGCGGAATTCCCAAAATGGCAACTACTCCATCGGAATTTGTTGGCTCAAACTGAAAACCGATGTGATACAAAGCGTCTTTCATGTCGTCAAACAGCATTTTTTTCGGACCGCTCAAATGCATTTCAATAGGAAAAAGTAACTGTTGCGAAAAGCCTTTGGTTACAGTGATATTTTTTAAGAAATCTTCGTACAAGATACGCTGATGCGCTTTATTTTGGTCGACAATTAACAAGCCATTAGCTGTTTTTGCAACAACGTATTTATTGAATAATTGTTGTACTTGGGCAAATTCGTTCTCCACTCGAGTATTTTCAAACAAGTTGGTTTGTGAAGGAACAAATTCTGCTTCAATAACGGGCAAATCATTGGGCAAATCTGTGTACAAGGCTTTCCAAGCAGGTTCTGGTCCTTTGTAGTACGATGAAGTTCCGCGCTGTTGCTTGGGTGCTTCGCCAAACGGATTGAAATTCGGATCTACTTGAATTGTGGGTATACTAACTTCTTTTCCATACAATTCATAAGGAGTTTCCAGACTCGGATCTTTCTCAAAATCGAGGGCAGGCGCAACTTTAAACTGTCCTAAACAGTGTTTTACTGCCGAACGCAATATTGCGTAGATTGTGTGTTCGTCGTCGAATTTTATTTCTGTTTTTGTTGGATGAATATTGATATCGAGGTGTTTCGGATCGATTTGCAGATAGATAAAATACGAAGGCTGCATCCCTTCGCGAATCAGCCCTTCAAAACCGCCCATGATGGCATGATGCAAATATCCGCTTTTGATAAAACGATCGTTTACAAACAAAAACTGTTCTGTACGCGATTTCTTGGCGAACTCAGGTTTTCCGATAAAGCCGTTAATACCTACAACTTCGGTATGTTCTTGCAGCG
>JAIXTU010000336.1 GCA_027483785.1 Flavobacterium sp. | reverse complement strand
GTTACTTTCAATCTGTCTAATCAAACAGTAACGTTCGACGAAGATTTTAACTTACCTGAGTTTGCAATTCCCGGGAATTCGTATGCAATGACAGGAAATGGTGCTCAGCTCGACTTCAACAATAAAACTTTTCGGTATTATTTCGAAAACAACAAGTTAATTTTGAACAACAATCCGCCAAATCAGGATGGCAAACCTGTAATTACTTTAGGACGAATTGAATAATCAAAATTGGCTAATCAAAAATGTCTTCTTCGGAGCCATCGAAAACAGCATAAACCATCTTCGGATGTGAATCTAAATGAAAGCTGTTGCCGTTGGCGTCCAAAACAATAGCTCCGGCAAAACCATCAAAAACCTTTAATTCGTTGAAGGTTTTTTTTGTGGCTTCTTCTACCGAAAAGCCGTCGGTTATACGAGTAACAATTTTTGCAGCAACCGCTCCGCTAACAATGTCTTCGCCAACTCCGGTTAAGCTAACGGCGGCAACAGAGGTAGCAAAATTACCGGCAACCGTAGCCGAATCGGAAATACGACCTGGAATTTCAAAACCTTTTCCACCTGTAGATGTTGCTGCAGCCAAACGCCCTTTCGCATCTAAAGCCACCCAACCTACGGTGCCTAAACCTGTGCTTTTTAGTTTCGCTTCGTACTCGTTGCGTCGTTGTGGAATTTCCGTAGAAAAAACCTCAAATCCTTTTTGGCGTGCATAGCGCGTAGCAGGTTCACCACCCAAAACACGATCGTCTTCCTGCATCAATACCAAGGCAACCTCAATCGGATTTTTCACTTCTTCGATATTGATAACGCCGCTGAACTTTTGTGTTTCGCCATCCATTAAAGAAGCGCTCATCCGAATTTTACCATCGGCTTGAATTTGCGAACCGATTCCCGCATTAAACAACGGATCGTCTTCCAATAACTTCACTGCAAAAACCACCGTTTCCACAGCCGAATGTGTTTGCAAATAATCGAAAGCTTTGCGAACAATTTGCTGTAAAGCGGCTTGCTTGCGCTGTTTGGTTCCGTCGTCGGTAGCCGATTCTGAAAAAAAACCTCCGTGAATAAGTACTTTCATATTAATCGACAGCTGGTCCTAAATCGGCAGCATATTGCGAATCGCGGATATGCATCTTATAGGTATTTAAATCAAAAGTATCGTTCATACTCATTACGTGCGTCACCAAATGGTTGATCGAAATGGGTTGTCCGAGTTCTACTTGTGTCAAATTGGTGTCTTTTATTTCGCGTCCATCGACAAGAATAACCAGTCCGCTTCCAATCGCTTCCATTTCCTTGTTATTCTTAATCAACAAGCCTGTATCTTCTCCTAGACCAATTCCCAAAACTTTCGGATTGCCTACAACAGCCTGAAACAGTCGGCCAATTCTGCCGCGTTGTACAAAATGTGTATCGATAATTACGCCGTCAATCAGGCCTAATCCGCTGGTAATCTTCACTTCTCCTTTCAGCAAAGCTTCTGAACTACTTCCTTGATAAATCATATTGTTCGACGCCGCTGCCGCTCCCGCTGAAGTTCCGGCATAGATAAAATCATCATTCACGTATTTTTCCAAAATTATTTCGTGCAAGGGCGTTCCTCCTAATATGGAAGTTAATCGCAATTGGTCGCCACCTGTAAACATCAAAACGTCGGCGTTTTTAATACGTCGTAAAACATCTTCATCACTTGCCATTTCGCGCTTCTCGATATGCAAAACGTCTACATTTGAAGCACCTAAATATTGCAGCGCTTTTACATATTCGGGTCCGATTTCGCGCGGAATCTTCGAAGCTGTAGTTATCACTTCGACGCGGCTATCGCTTTTGTGCTTTGATTCATTGATAATACGACGCAAAATTCCGGTTTCAAAAAAATTCAAGTTGTTGGCAACGTTTTTATCGAAATCCGTTTCAGTAAAACTGCCCTTATCGACAGCTCCTCCAATGATGATTAATTTTCCTTTAATATCCATAGTCATTCGTGAACGGTAAAAGTAGAAAAATAGGGTTTTAAAAGATTTTGCAAATTGATTTTTTTACAATTATCTGGTAATCACACAGTAAAATTGAAATTACAGAAGATTTTTAACTACAAACGAAGCAATTCCTGGCAGAATTTCACGATGTAAGTTAGGAGTACTTTACTTTTTGGATAAAATTCCGTTAATTTAGGGCACAGAAGTGTTAAAGACACACTGCACCAAACTAACCAAAACTGTAGACATATGAAGATATTGAAAATTCAAGCGTTGCGTGGACCGAACATTTGGAGTGTTCAAAGAAAGAAACTCATTCAAATGCGTTTGGATTTGGAAGAAATGGAAGAATTTCCAACCAATAAAATCCCTGGATTTCGGGAACGTATTGAAAAGCTAATCCCAACTATGATTGAGCACCGTTGTTCGGAAGGAACACGCGGTGGTTTCTTTTCACGAATCGATCGCGGCACTTGGATGGGACACGTTATCGAACACATTGCGCTCGAAATTCAAACGCTGGCAGGTATGGAAACTGGTTTTGGAAGAACTCGTGAAACCAAAACGCCTGGGACATACAACGTAGTTTTTTCATATACCGAAGAAAACGTAGGTCTGTACGCCGCAGAAGCTTCAGTACGAATTGCCGAAGCCTTAATTGCAGGAACCGAATATAACATCGAAGCCGACATCCAAAAAATGCGTGAAATTCGCGAAAGGGTGCGACTCGGACCAAGTACCGGGAGCATCGTGGAGGAAGCGGTTTCACGTGATATACCCTGGATTCGTCTCGGTACAAATTCACTCGTACAGTTGGGATACGGCGTCAATCAAATGCGCTTTCAAGCAACGATAACTCAGAAAACAAGCCATATTGCCGTAGATATTGCCTGCAACAAGGAAGAAACCAAACGAATGCTCGAAATGGCTAGTATTCCTGTAGCCAGCGGCGCTATTTGTGTAGACGAAGAAGACCTACAAAACGTCATTAAAAAAATTGGTTATCCCATTGTCTTGAAACCGCTCGACGGGAATCACGGTAAAGGTGCGTCGATTAACGTAAAAACGTACGAAGAAGCCGTTGCTGGTTTGGCTTTTGCTCAGAAGTATTCGCGAAAAGTAATCGTTGAGAAATTCATATCGGGCTTCGATTTTCGGGTATTGGTAATCGACAATAAATTGGTAGCGGCTGCCAAAAGAGTTCCTGCAAATGTGGTAGGAAACGGCGTTGATAGCATCGAAAAGCTTATTGAAGAAACGAATAAAGATCCGCGTCGCGGCTACGGACATGAAAACGTACTTACGCAAATCGACGTTGATCGCGATACGCTCGATTTACTAGAAAAACTCGGTTATACCTTGCAAACCGTACCAAAGAACGGCGAAATTGTGTATTTGAAATCGACTGCAAACCTTTCTACGGGTGGTACTTCCGTAGATGTTACCGATATGATGCACCCGGAAAACATTTTCCTAGCTGAGCGTATTTCCCGAGTGATTGGTTTAGATATCTGTGGTATCGATATCATGGCTGAAAATCTGACACAGCCTTTAAAAGAAAACGGTGGTTGTATTTTGGAAGTGAACGCCGCGCCCGGATTCCGTATGCACTTAGCGCCCAGCGAAGGACTACCGCGAAACGTGGCAGCACCGGTGATCGACATGCTGTATCCGCCCGGAAAACCCTCGCGCATTCCTATCATTGCCATTACGGGTACTAACGGTAAAACAACTACGACGCGCTTAATTGCACATATCGTAAAAAACAACGGATTTAAGGTTGGTTTCACCACGTCGGATGGTATTTATATCCAAAACCACATGATGGAAAAGGGCGATACAACCGGACCGCTTTCTGCTGAATACATTCTAAAAGATCCGACGGTTGAATTTGCCGTTTTGGAGACGGCGCGCGGTGGAATTTTGCGTAGCGGATTAGGCTTTAGCCGTTGTGATATTGCCATCATTACCAATATTCAAGAAGATCATTTGGGCTTAAACGATATTCACAACTTAGACGATTTAGCCCGTGTGAAAAGTACGGTAGTTCGCAGTGTTAAAAAAGACGGTTGGGCTATTTTGAACGCCGACGACCCACAATGTGTGAAAATTGCCAATGAACTTACTTGCCAGATTGCGTGGTTTAGCATGGACGAAGAGTCGGAACACGCGAAGCGATTGAGTAAAGAAGGAAAAATTGTGGCTGTTTACGAAAACGGATTTGTCACCATTAAAAAAGGCGAATGGAAGATTCGTGTAGAACGCGCCACTTTAGTTCCGCTGACCATGGGTGGAAAAGCAAAATTTATGATCGCGAACGTTTTAGCGGCAACGCTGGCAAGCTATCTGTGGGGCTTCAAAACCGAAGATATCAGTTTATCGTTGCAAACGTTTATTCCAAGTGCTGCGCAAACGCCCGGACGAATGAATATCTTCGACTTTAAGAAGTTTAAAGTCATGATCGATTTTGCTCATAATCCGGCTGGTTACCGCGGTGTCGAAGACTTTTTAAGTACGGTAGATGCTACCAAGAAAATCGGAATTATTGCGGGTGTTGGCGATCGTCGAGACGAAGACATTCGCGAATGTGCTACCATTGCCGCACGTATGTTTGATCACATTATTATTAGACAAGAAAAGCACTTGCGTGGAAGAACAGCAGAAGAAATCAACGGACTGATTTTAGAGGGAATCAACGCTGCAAAAGGACGATCAGTTACCTATGAACTCATCGATAAAGAAGTTGAAGCCATACGACATGCAATAAACTCGGCAGCAGAAGGAAGTTTCATCACAGCTTTAAGCGATGTGGTGACCAATGCAATCGACATCGTACAACAATATTTGGACAAAGAAAATGAGGACGGACGCGCATAACCGACCCATTCCGGAGCTGATTTCCTACAAACTGCTTCGGAAAATGGTGGGTTGCATCGGATTTTTATTACCGATTGTGCTGTATGTAGGAGTTATAGTCGAGAAACTCTGGCTAAACCGAACCGAACATTTGGGTTTGATTGAGAATTTGAATTTCTTTAAACCAGAAAGTTCGATAAGCTTTTATTATTACAGCATCATGGGAAATGTGTTTGTAGGTATGGTAACAGCAATTGCCATTTTTTTATTCGCCTATAAAGGACACGAAAAAGATCCGGACGATTTAATGTCGGATAACGTAGCTGGCAATTTTGCTTGTGTTTTTGCGCTTGGTGTAGCGTTTTTTCCGTGTAATTTTTGTCCCGAAGTGCAAACCATTTCTGGAACTATACACATTATTTGTGCGTTTTTATTTTTTAGTACGCTTGCCTATTTTTCGTTGGTGATTTTTACCAAATTCAAGAATGCTGTTACGCCTAAAAAGCTAATTCGAAATAAAATCTACAAGCGCTGTGGTTATACGATAATCGCAGCGCTTGGCTTTTTAGCTCTGGAAATGATTCCTTCAGTTCGAGATCTTACCAGCCCAACCATCTATTTTTGGGCTTGGGAAGTGGTTGCACTCTGGGCATTTGCCTTTGCTTGGTTGGTGAAAGGCGATTATTTTAAACGCTATGCCGATTAAGCAATACGCCTAATTATCTTTGGCATTGTTGTACTAAACAAATTTTGACATTCAATTTTATAGAAATGAAACTTAAACAAGTCGTTTATTCCGCGGTACTTTTATTTTGTTTTACGGCGGTAGCTCAAAAAAAAGAACTCACTTTATCCGATGCGGTCATGCAGCAATTTCGTGCATATGCCGCCGATAAAGTCGACGGATTTCAATGGATTCCCGGAACCAACAAATACACCTTTGCAAAAAATAAATACTCCGAACTGCACCTAGCGGCAGAAAACAAAACGGTGCCGGTCGAAATTTTAACGGTCGTAGAATTCAATAAAACGTTCTCGACCAATCTAACTAGCTTCTTTGGTTACCGCTGGATTGACGCCAATACGCTCGCTCTACCGAACAAGAACGGATTTATCGGCATAACTGCAATGCCTGTAAAAGAAGCGTTCCGACTCGTGGTAAGCGACGAAGCTGAAAACGTTACGCCATCCGACAATTATAAAATAGTTGCCTATACTAAAGCCAATAATTTGTTTGCGCTCGTAGATGGAAAAGAAGTTCAAATTACCGACTTCTCCGACGAAATTATTTCAGGCCAAGCCATTGCACGCTCTGAATTTGGTATTACGAACGGAATATTTATCTCGCCCGACGCCAAATACATTGCTTTTTATCAGAAAAACGAAAGCGAGGTAGCGCAATATCCGTTGCTAGACATTTCGTCGACGCCCGGAACCCTCAACAACATTCGCTATCCGATGGCTGGACAAAAAAGCGAAAAACCACGTGTTGGTATTTACAGCATCGAAAGTGGAAAAACCGTTTATGTGAGTCCGCGTGGTGCAACCGACGATTATTTGACCAATTTTTCTTGGACGCCCGACAGCAAAGCGTTTTCGATTGCCGAAGTGAATCGGGCACAAAACGCCATGCAACTTAATTTATACAGCGCAGCAGGTCAATTTCAACGTACCTTATTCACAGAAACCGACAACACTTGGGTCGAGCCTGAACATCCGGCGTACTTTCCAAATCCGAAGAAAAATGAATTTATTTGGATTTCCGAAAGCGACGGTTACAACAACCTGTATTTGTACGACTTAAACGGAAAATTGTTGCGGAAGCTTACGCAAAATTTGTTTCCGGTAATCAATATTCTAGGTGCAACAGAAAAAGAAGTTTACTTCACGGCAACCGGCGAAAACGGCACCAATACCTTGGTTTACGCTGTTGATTTTAAAGGAAAACAACGATTAGTAACCAAAGATTTAGGTGTACATTCTTCGCAACTCAACGAATTTACCGGAACGCTATTCGATGAATACTCGAATCTCAATACACCGAATATTAGCCAATTAATACCCGTAAAAGTAAGCGCTACGAAATTAGTAGAAAGTCCAGACAAGCTTAAGGATGTGGCGATTGGAACCACCGAAATTGTAAAGCTAAAAGCGGCCGATGGAAAAACGGATTTATATGCCCGACTAATCAAACCATCGAACTTTGATGCAACGAAGAAATATCCTGTTTTGATTTACGTTTACGGCGGTCCGCACGCACAAATGGTTACCAACAGCTACCTCGCTGGCGCCAATTTATGGATGCATTGGTTGGCAGAAAAAGGCTATTTGGTATTTACGGTCGACAACCGCGGCTCGAGCAATCGCGGTGCTGCATTTGAGCACGTTATTCACCGAAATTTAGGAACCAACGAACTTGCCGATCAATTGACTGGCGTAGCGTATTTGAAGTCGTTACCGTACGTTGATGCCAATCGTTTGGCGGTGCACGGCTGGAGTTTTGGCGGATTTATGACCAATACCATGCTGCTGAAAGCGCCCGATACCTTTAAAGTGGGTGTGGCTGGCGGACCTGTAACCGATTGGGCGTATTACGAAATTATGTATGGCGAACGTTATATGGATACGCCTGCCGAGAATCCGGAAGGTTACAAAACCGCAGCGTTACGTAATTACGTAAAGAATTTAAAAGGAAAACTCTTTTTAATTCACGGCACATCGGATGATGTAGTAGTTGAACAACACAACTTAGATTTAGTGAAGAATTTTGTGGAAGCTGGTATTCAGGTAGATTACTTCCCCTACCCGATGCACAAACACAATGTACGTGGGAAAGATCGGGTGCATTTGATGGAAAAAGTGCTGAATTATGTTTTAGAGCACAACAAATAATGTAACGTACATTTGGTATGAAAGCATTTGTAAGATCCTTTTAAATGCAGGTTTTACATTTTATGACGATACGTTTGAGCACGCACTTCGCAGCAGGGAATGACGCGGAAATGCCGTGAAGCTAAAGCTGATTTTTGGTGTAGTGGAGCGTGCGACTGAAGGAAGCGCCGCAAAGCTACTACCAAAAACAGCTGTAGCGAGCGCCATTGCAGCAAAATGCCCGACCCGCCGCAACCCGATTTCACTACTCTTGCGGCGGGTGCTGCCCTAATAACCTTAAAACGATGTATTAATTTTCAAAGTGGCGATTGCCCGTTTTTAATTTAAGGTTATCTTTGCCTTTCGAATATTAAGAAACCGTACTGCTACTATGGAATACTTAGATTTTGAGTTGCCTATAAAAGAACTCGAAGAGCAATTGGATAAATGCCAAATTATAGGTCAAGAATCGAATGTTGATGTAACAACAACCTGCAAACAAATCGAAAAAAAGCTGGAAGAAACCAAGCGAAAAATATACAAAAACCTTACCGCATGGCAACGTGTTCAACTGTCTAGACATCCGAACCGACCGTACACCATGGATCACGTTAGAGCCCTTTGTGGCGATTCGTGGTTAGAGCTTTTTGGCGACCGAAATTTTAAAGACGATAAAGCCATGATTGGCGGTTTAGGGAAAATCGGCGGACAATCGTTTATGATTATCGGACAGCAAAAAGGATACAACACCAAAACGCGTCAGTACCGCAATTTCGGTATGGCGAATCCGGAAGGGTATCGAAAAGCCTTACGTTTGATGAAAATGGCCGAGAAATTCGGATTACCTGTCGTGTCGTTTATCGATACGCCCGGTGCTTATCCCGGTTTGGAAGCCGAAGAACGCGGACAAGGCGAGGCTATTGCACG
>JAIXTU010000100.1 GCA_027483785.1 Flavobacterium sp. | reverse complement strand
GCAAAAAAGCAGTTGGATTTTATAAAGATACCGACCGCGGATTAACCCAAAATTTGATTGCAAACAGAAATGCAACCATGAACAATCTGGAACTGCGTTGCAAAGCCCTGATTCAAGATTACATGGAACGCATTATTGATCGGAAGTTGGGCGGAATGGGAAATAATCGTAACGAAAAATCCCAGTAATTGTAGAACATTCGATTTGGAAGGTATTGCTAACTTTCTGGATTCAATTCCAAAAAAGTCATGCTTTTTTCGGATTCAATTCCAAAAAAGTTGTATTTTTTTTTTGGGTGTGCCGGCGCAAACATACTTTTCCAAAGCATCCAAAACCGCTTCGCACCACAACCGCCAATCGTTTCGAACCGGCGCCGTCGCGCGCTCCACTGTATCTTTTGGGCAACTGTTTAGTGGAAATACCTTACGCCCAAAAGGATGCCGTTGCGCTCGCTCACACGGCAATCGTTGCCAAAAAAATACCTGCTTTTCGGATTCGATTTCAGAAATACACACTTTTTCTTTCTAAAAAGTATGCAAATTCGGAATTCAATTCCGAAAATACACACTTTTTTCATCTAAAACGTATGCAAATTCGGAATTCAGTTCCGGATTTACACATATTAATGCCTGTACAAATTGCAATTTACGGCATGCTTTGGTGAGAAATCCTTCAAGCTCTATAAGATGAACTCCTTTACAGGATTTACAAAAAAGCCTTATTTAACGTGAGTTCGACATAAAAACCTTTGTTAGATCGCTTGAAATGAAAGCTTTAGATTGGCTACTAATATATTCGATACTATTTTTTATAGCTAATCATTTAAACAGTCGCTTACGTCGTTGTATTTTTTTGAGATACCTCGGTATCCCAAAGAAAATACGCCTCGTAATCAACTATTTAAATGATTTCTAACTTTGATTTTTATATCGAACTCACGTTATTTATCTGTTTTCAATCCATTTTCGTGCGTTTACAAACGCTTCTAACCACGGCGTTGCTTCTTTCGGATCGTTCGGATAGTGTGCCCAATTCCATCCAAAAATCGAACGTTCAATGTGGGGCATCATGACCAAATGTCTGCCGTCTTTGCTCGCTAACATGGCCGTATTGAAATCGGAACCATTCGGATTTGCTGGATATTCCGCGTACGCATATTTCGAAACGATGTGGTACTCCGATTCGTTGCCCGGAAGTTCAAACCTACCTTCGCCATGCGAAACCCAAACGCCAAGTCGGCTTCCTGCTAAAGTTCCTAACATCACGCTGTTGTTGGGCAATATCTCGACCGATGTAAAGATGCTTTCGTGTTTGCGCGATACGTTGTGCTTCATCTTGCCATGCACTGGAAGCTCCGGATGTATTACTTCCAACTCCATCAAAAGCTGACAACCGTTGCAAATACCTACCGAAAGCGTATCCGGACGTGCATAAAAATCGGATAAGGCTTTTTGCGACTTTTCGTTGTATTTGAACGAGCCAGCCCAACCTTTCGCGCTTCCCAAAACATCCGAGTTCGAGAAACCGCCCACAGCTCCAATGAATTGAACGTGCGATAAATCAATCCGACCCGTAATTAAATCCGTCATGTGAATATCGATTACGTCGAAACCGGCCAAGTACATCGCATGTGCCATTTCGCGTTCCGAGTTCGAACCTTGCTCACGAATGACCGCCGCTTTCGGTCGGTTGCTTACATGCACTTCGGAAACTTGAGTGTACGAATCTGGAAAACGATAATTCAACGCTTGTCTGTCGAATTGTTCCGCACGAACCTCGGCCATGCCATTGGCTGTTTGCAAACGATCAAACAAATACGAGGTGTTATTCCACAACTTGCGATAAGACTTTATATCTAAACTCAAGTCGTTTATAATCAGCGTTTCAGAATTAGTAACCTCGCCAATACGTTCAAATGAAATTTGATATTCTTGAAGGATATTTTCTAAAGCTGTATTGTTTGTCGCTTGTATTACAACTGCGGTATTCTCTGCAAAAAGTTTTGTGGTGAAATCGGCTTGTGGGTCGATTTTAGTTAAATCGATTGTAGCGCCCACGTTTGTGCTGGCAAAGCAAAGTTCGAGTAAGGTTGTTACCAATCCGCCGCTGCTAACGTCGTGTCCGGCACAAATCGCTCCTTGTAGAATGGCGTCTTGCAAGGCCGTAAATGCACTTTTGAAATACGCTGCATCGGCAACATCGGGTGCAGTAGTTCCGATGGCATTTCGGGTTTGTGCAAATGCCGAACCGCCAAGCTGTAATTTTGAAGCCGATAGGTTTACATAATACACACTGCCTTGTCCAAGTTTAAATACCGGATCGATTGCTTTTGTAAAATCGTTGGTGTGTGCTGCTGCGGAAATAATCACGGTTCCTGGAGAAAGTACGTCGCCATCCGCATATTTTTGCTTCATCGACAAGCTGTCTTTTCCGGTTGGAATATTGATGCCTAACGCAATAGCAAATTCCGAACAAGCGGCAACCGCATCGTACAAACGCGCGTCTTCACCTGGATTTTTGCACGGCCACATCCAATTTGCACTGAGCGACACGCCGTGAATTCCGTCTTTTAATGGTGCCCAAACCAAATTGGTTAAGGCTTCTGCAATGGCGAGTCGGCTGCCTTTTGCTGCATCGATTAAGGCCGGAATAGGAGCGTGGCCAATACTGTTGGCAATACCGTGCGTTCCTTGGAAATCGAGTGCCGAAATACCGTAATTACTCAACGGTAGTTGCAATTCGCCCACGCATTGTTGTTTGGCAACACGTCCGCCAACGCAACGGTCGACTTTATTCGTTAACCAATCTTTTGATGCAACAGATTCGAGTTGAATAACGTGCTTAATGTAGTTTTCAACGTCGTTGTTGTTGTATGTGATTTCGGCGAAATGTACTGGTTTGCGTTCGTCGGTTAATACTGTTTTTGGTGCGCTACCAAACATATCGTGCAAATCGAAATCCATTGGTTTTTCGCCTGTTTTTTTCGATTCGATTATAAATTTATGATCGTTAGTTACTTGTCCGACTTCGTAAAACGGCGCACGTTCGCGTTCCGAAACGCGTTGCAGCAGCGCTTTATCGTTTTGTTTGATCACCAATCCCATACGTTCTTGGGATTCGTTTCCGATAATTTCTTTAGCCGAAAGCGACGGATCGCCAACCGGTAAAGCATCTAAATTGATATGTCCGCCGGTAGCTTCGATAAGTTCCGACAAGCAGTTTAAGTGTCCGCCGGCTCCGTGGTCGTGAATAGAAACAATCGGATTTTCATCTGTTTCCACCAGTGCACGAATGGCGTTTGCGGCACGTTTTTGCATTTCTGGATTTGAGCGTTGAATGGCGTTAAGTTCAATTCCGCTGCTGAAAGCGCCCGTATCGGCGGAAGAAACAGCTGCACCGCCCATACCAATTCGGTAGTTATCGCCGCCTAAAACGACAATTGCGTCGCCGTTTTCGGGTTGTTTTTTCAAGGCTTGTGCACGTTTTCCGTAACCAACACCGCCTGCCTGCATGATAACTTTATCGTAACCGAGACGAATGTTTTGTTCGCTGTGTTCAAACGTAAACAACGAACCGTTGATGAGCGGTTGTCCGAATTTATTTCCAAAATCGGAGGCGCCGTTTGACGCTTTTATCAAGATATCGACCGGCGTTTGATACAGCCATTTACGTTCGGGAAAAGCGTTGTCGTTAAAGTAGTTTTCGCGTTCCAGGCGCGGAAAGGATGTCATGTAAACCGCACTTCCGGTAAGTGGAATTGCGCCTTGACCACCGGCTAAACGATCGCGAATTTCGCCGCCTGATCCGGTTGCTGCGCCGTTAAACGGTTCGACCGTGGTCGGGAAATTGTGCGTTTCGGCTTTGATCGATAATACGCTTTCGAATTCGGATTTGGTGTAAAAGTCGGGCTTGTCTGGACTTTTCGGTGCGAATTGTTCCACGATGGGTCCGGCGGTAAACGCTACGTTGTCTTTGTATGCCGAAACGATGGTATTTGGATTTGCTGCCGACGTTTTTTTGATGAGTTTGAACAAGCTTTCCGATTGTTCTTGACCGTCGATTACAAACGTTCCGTTGAAAATTTTGTGTCGGCAATGTTCGGAGTTTACTTGCGAAAAGCCGAATATTTCGGAGTCGGTTAGTGGCCGACCTAATTTTGTGGATAGGTTTTCGAGGTATTGCACTTCGTCGTCGCTTAGTGCCAGACCTTCTTGTTTGTTGTAACCCGCGATATCGCTGATGTTTTGGATAGCTTCGGGTTCGATTTTGCTTTGGAAGATTTCTTGCGTGAGGTTTTCGAACTTTTGCGACAGCATCGGGTCGAAACTCTGGTTGGCAGTAAACGGACTAAACATTTCGATGCGTTGAATGCCGCTGATTTGCATGTTTTGTGTGATTTCGACGGCGTTGGTGCTCCAAGGCGTTACCATGGAAGCTCGTGGCCCTACGAAAGTACCTATTACGGTATCGGTTTCGAGGAGTTGTGCGTTGCCGAAAAGCCAGTTGAGTTTTGAGATGTCGGTTGCAGAAAGTTCTTGAAAAGGCGCGTCAACAGCGAAAAGTTGTTCATTCGCGTTTCGGAAGAAGTGAATCATAAAGCGGTTGTGTTGTTGCGCACAAAAGTAGGGATTCGGTTGCCAAATAGCAATTTGTAAATAGCTTTCTTGCACGGATTTTCGAGCACTATTTTCGGTAACGATTGCCTGCGCTAAGGATTGCAGTGGAAACCCCGCGATGTTTGTTGGCTGTGAGCGGCAGTTGGGATGGGCGACTAAAAGAAGCCCATACCGACGTTCCGCAAACGCCAACGAACGAGCGGGTTGAAACGAAAAGCCTGACGGCGGCTAGTAACCGATCGTCAGGCTTTATGGATTTTCTGAGCCGCCGGAGCGCCCAAATTATTGAAATTTAGCTTTTTACAAACTGTACTTCGGCAATGAGTTTTACCTCTTCGCTTACCAATACACCGCCGGTTTCGAGTGCGGCGTTCCAGGTGAGGCCGAAGTCTTTGCGGTTGATGACGCCGTGGATGGCTAAACCGATTTTGGTGTTGCCCCATGGATCTTTCATTTCTCCGCTGATTTCAACTTGTAAGTCGATTTCTTTGCTGGTGCCTTTAATTTCGAGGTTTCCGGTTACGATGTAATTTTCGTCGGATAGTGCTTTTACGGACGTTGACGTGAAATTTAAGCTTGGAAATTGTGCCGCGTCGAAGAAATCGGCTCCTCTTAAATGTGCATCGCGATCGGTATTTCCGGTATCTATACTTTCGATTTGTGCGCTGAAGCTGATGTGGGCGGTTTCGAAATCTTCGGTAGCGTTCTCGATATTTGCAGAAATATCTTTGAAGCGTCCGGAAACATTAGTAACCATCATGTGTTTCACTTTGAAACCTACTTCTGAATGTGTTGGATCAATTGTCCATTTTGTTGTACTCATAACGTATTTATTTAGCTGTTTAATTGCATTGGAACTTCCATTAATAAGATTTGGGTCTCGTTTTCGGTCGTTGTAATTTCAAAACTATCGACGTCCCAAATTCCGTATCCATCTCGGGTTTCGAGTTCTTGATTGTTTACTTTAGCGCCGCCTTTTATGATGAAAACATACACGCCGTTTCCTTTTAGTTTGAGGTTGTATGTTGTTTTTTGATTGGCATCGAAGGTACCCAAATGAAACCAGGCGTCTTGGTGAATCCACACGCCTGCATCATCTGCGTTGGGCGACAACACTTGTTGGAACGCGTTGTGCTCGGCATTATCGGAGATTTTTATCTGATCGTAACGCGGTTCTACGTTTCGTTTGTTGGGATACACCCAAATTTGAAGCAGTTTGGTTTCTTCTTTTTGCTTGTCGTTGTGTTCGCTGTGGAAAACACCGGTTCCGGCACTCATGACTTGGATTTCGCCGTTTTCGATTACAGCGCTATTTCCGAGAGAATCTTTGTGACGAAGTGCGCCTTCAAGCGGAATGGTAATGATTTCCATATTGTCGTGTGGGTGTGTTCCGAATCCGGTTCCGCCGGCGATGATATCATCGTTTAAAACGCGGAGTACACCGAAATTCATGCGATCGGGATTGTAGTAATTAGCAAAACTAAAGGTGTGTTTTGCATTGAGCCAGCCGTGGTTTGCGCCACCTCTGGTGTTTGCTTTGTGTAAAACGGAGTTTGTCATAACTTTTGAATTAGTGTGAGGCAGATGATTGAATCCAACTGGAGTGGTTTCGGGTTTGCTTGCAACTTTTGCCGTTGTACTTCCGGCCGCTCCGATTAGTATCGAGCCGAGAATACTTTTTTTGAGGAAATCTTTTCGGTTCATCTGGTTTGTAATCTTTGTATTTAACGAAGCAAAGTTACGTTCATGCTGTTGGCAAAAGCATTGACCTAGATTAAGAAATCGCGTTAAAATGGCGTTAACACAAATGGGATTTTTGGAGAAGAGGCTTGGATTATGGCATGAAAATAGGGTAGGAGAGGTAGTTATTTTCGCGTGTATTTTTGATGAATTTTATCGAAAGTGAAAACGATTTAAGTGGTTTAATTACAGTAAATTATACTGGGTAATATTGCAATATTACAAATGGAAAAATACAAATGCGAGAATCGCTGATTAAGAAATAGCGTTAAAATGGTGTTTATGGAATCGGTGTGTTTTGGTTTTAGATGATGGAAATGGAGTAGGGGAGTTAGGGATTTTTGGGGTTGATGTTGGGGTTTTATCGGAGTGAATTATTTATTTAAATTTTTGATAATGAATTTATTACTGTGGGTAATATTGCAATATTACAAATGAAAAAATACAAATCCGAGAATCGATTTTAGGCGATAATTTCTAAGAGATAAAATCTCGAATTTAAAAGACAAACAGATTTTAGTGGTTCATTTTCAGTTTTTGGTTTTGGTATTCAGTTATAAGTTATAATTTTTTAAGAATTTAATGACTTTTTTTATGGGTTCTTAAAATAATTTAAGTAGTTTAATTCCAGTAAATTAGAATAGGTAATATTGCAATATTACAAATGGAAAAATACAAATCCGAGAATCGCTTTTAACTAGATTTTCTTTTAAAACAATTTGCGTTAAATCGCTTTCTTGTCGTTGCGAATTTTGGAGAGAAACTCGGGAGAAATTCCGAGATAGGAAGCAATGTAATGCTGCGGTACGCGCTGTGGAATGTTTGGAAACTGTTTCAAAAAAGCGGCGTAATTTTCAGCAGCGGAAAAAGCAATGTTGTTTACGAGTCGGTTTTGTGTGGAAGCTAAATGGTTTTGGACCATAATTCGGAAAACGCGCTCGAATTTTGGGAGTTGCTCGAGTAATACCTCTTTAGATTCGTAATCGATGCTTAGTAGTTCGGTATCTTCGATGAGTTGGATGTTAAAGCGCGAAGGTACTTTCTTGTAAAAACTGGCAATATCGCCCAGCCAGTAGTCTTCAACGGCAAAGAGTAGCGTAATGTCGTGTCCGTTGGCGTCGGTGTAGAACGTTCGCGCACAGCCTTTTATGATGTATGATTCGTGTTTACAGATTTCGCCTTGTTGGAGTAAAATCGATTTCTTTTTGAACTTTTGGTAGGTGAGAAAACTGTGAAAGATTTCTAATTCATTTTCAGAAAAAGGCATGCAACGCTTCAGGAACGCATCGATTTCTGCATATCGATTTTTATTGACGCTCGCTTTCTTCATGGGAGTGATTTAGTTGAGTGCTTCGTTGATTTCGTTCATCAACAAGCCGCTACCGCCGCCGTAATGCGGAATAACTTTGATGTGCGGATATTCACTTAAAATTCGTTCTTTGATTTTAAGTTCTTCTTCTGCGGTTAAGCCGGCGGAAAGTAATACCAAATTAACCTGATCGATGCGGTTGTCGGCAATGAGTTCGTCGAAGGTATCGGCAGCAGTTCCCGTAAACGCCTCATTTTGGTTAATCAGACGCATCAGTACTGCTTTTATTTCTTGGTGTTTACCAATCACGGCAATATGAATCGGCATCGGCAATTTTTTCGGCAATGTAAGATTTTTCTTGGAAAAGTACCTTTGATTCCTCCTATTTTTTACTGATGTAAATTTTGTAACTAATTCATAACATTAGGCTTGGACCATTTCACTGGTTTCCGCTTTCTTGAAAAACTGCCAAGCTATTGAAAGTACAATAGTTAGCGCAGCACCGATGAAGTTCAACCACAAATAACCCAGTAGTTCTTTTCCGCTTGGATAAATGTGTATCGTGTAGTAGTAAATCACGAAAATAGTACACTGCGAAACAACAGCGGCTACAAAAACTGCTTGTGCTTTTACGTATTTGATATAAAAACCAACTAGGAATATACCCAAAACCGTTCCGTAAAATATAGATCCAATGATATTTACCAGCTGAATTAAGTTCTCAAATAAATTCCCAACACAGGCAATGGCTATTGAAAAAACGCCCCACATTAGCGTGAAAAACCGACTCATAGCTACGTAGTGCTTTTCGGATTTTTCTCCTTTTACGTTTCTTTTATAAATATCGATTACCGTCGTTGAAGCCAAAGCACTGAGGCCAGATGCTGTCGATGACATGGCAGCGCATAAAATTACTGCCAACAGTAATCCGATGAAGCCTATTGGTAAGTAGTTTAGAACAAAGTAGATAAAAATATAATCGGAGTCGTTCGTAATTGCTTTTTCATCGGCTTTTTTAATTAAGCTTTTAGCCGAATCTCGCAAGGCGTTTTCTTTTTCTGTGAGTACAAAAATTTGCTTTCGCAGAATCGGATTGCTATTGCCGTTGTTTAACTGATTGTTGTAATCGAGCGTTACTTGCAAACGTTCGGCTTCCACTGTTTTTAAATTGGTTTCCAGCTTTTCGTACTCTTTGTTGTACGAACTGGCAGCAACCACTTCTTTGTTGTGCGGATTGAAATTCAGCGGAACGTTTTTGAATTGAAAAAACACAAAAACCATCACGCCTGTTAGCAGAATTAAAAACTGCATCGGAACCTTCAAAAATCCGTTCATGATTAAGCCCATCTGACTTTCCCGAACCGATTTCCCACTCAAATAACGTCCTACTTGCGATTGGTCGGTTCCGAAATACGCCAGCATCAAAAACAAACCGCCCGTTATGCCGCTCCAAAATGTGTATCTATTTTTAGGATCTACGGAAAAGTCGATAATGTCCATCTTGTGATTCGCTCCCGCAATCTCTAACGCATTTGAAAAACTGATGTCCTTTGGCAATCCGTCTATAATCAAGTAAAAAGCCACAAACATCCCCGACATAATAATGAACATTTGTTGCTTGTGTGTAACGTTTAGTGCTTTTGTTCCACCAGTTACCGTATATATGATTACTAATAAACCGATGATTATGTTGAGTTGCGTCACGTTCCAACCGAGAATAGTGCTCAGAATAATTGCTGGTGCGTAGATAGTAATTCCGGTACCTAAGCCGCGTTGCACCAAAAATAAAATGGCTGCCAGCGACCTTGTTTTTTGGTCGAATCGTTTTTCAAGAAATTCGTAGGCGGTGTAAACTTTCAGTTTGTGGTAGAGTGGGATGAAGGTGTAACAGATAATTACCATGGCCAGAGGTAGGCCAAAGTAAAATTGCACAAAGCCCATTCCGTCGTTAAAGGCTTGGCCGGGTGTGGAGAGAAAAGTAATTGCGCTCGCTTGCGTGGCCATAACCGATACGCCCACAGTGTACCAAGGGGTTTCGTTGTTTCCTAGAATGTAGTCTTCAACGCTTTTTGTGCCACGCGTTTTCCATACTCCATAAACCACAATGAAGAAAAGCGTAACTATTAGTATAATCCAATCGAGCTGCTGCATTACTTATACAATTCCATGAGCATATAAAACAAAGCGAAGTAGCAAACATTCGCCAATAACATCCAGGTATATTTCTTTTTCCATTCCATAATTTGCTACTTTGAAACTGAAAGTAAATTAGCCAAAAGTTTGTAAGCGCCGGCTACGCCCTCAGGTAATTGTCGGAAAAAACTTATTCCGCAGTAAATGTAATGACCTTTGCCGTAGGGTGCAATTAACAAGCCCGATGTTTTTTGCGTTTCGCCCGTATCAGCCATACTCAAAACAGTTTGGTATTTTTCATCCCATTTTGAAGGAAAATAGAGGCCGCGTTCTTGCTTCCAATTCAAGAAATCGTTCTGCGTGAGTTTATTAGGTTTGTAGAGCACTTTTGCCTGTGGATCGATAAAACTTACCGCAGCATCTTCTTCGGTAACTCGATCTCTTCCTATCGTAAGCGGATAGGGTGTAAAATCTTTCAAAACCAAATCGTCGAGCGTGTTGTATTGCACCAAAAGCGTTTTTCCCGATTGTACAAATTCCATCAGTAGCTGATGTATGCCCACTAAATCCTTGTTTACATTATACGCCCGAATTCCGGTAATAATCGCGTCAAAAGGCACTAGTGTTTCTTTCGTAATCTTTTTTGGGTCGAGTATCACAACTTCGGTTGCCAGTTGTTTCAGATATTCCGCCACTTCGTCTCCGGCACCAGCGATATAACCAATTTTCTTTGCCGAAATAGCGATATCCGTAACAACCAATTTGCAATGCGCCGGTTCAATAAGTTGTTGATGGTAAATGTGGTCGAATTCCAAAGCGGTTCGGTGCAAAGCCGTTTCGTTGTTGTCGCCCAAAAGTACTTGCAACATTACGGTTTCGAGCGATTTTTCTGGAATAATCTCAAACGAAACCACTTGTTTTTGTCCCGCTTTTAAATCCGTGAGTTTTACAAACGCTGGCGTAACTTTCCAATTATCAGGTGCTTGTAAACGAACCGTAGTTTCCGCGACAGCGCTACTTGGCGTTACAGCAAGTTCGATACGTTGTTTTTTTCCCGCTTTTACGAGCAATGACGTTTGCGCAAAAGCAACATCCAGCAGCGGACTCACCAATAGCGGCTGAAAAATCTCGCCTTTTACGTCGTCGGTAGTTTTGTAAACAACAGGTGTTTCAATATCAAATATTTGATTGTCAATAGTTAAATTGACTTTAACAACAAGCTGCGGATTCTTCTCTGGAAGTCCACGTTCGAGCTGATTCCCAACAAAAAACATCCCGTCGGTTTTCTGGGCATTGATGTAATACGGTGTGGTGTACGGCAAATCTTTTTCCAAACGCAGGTCGAGTTTTTCCTTAAAGTCGCTATTCGGTTTCAGTTCGAAATCTAATTTTTTAAAAAGTTGCGATTCCACTGCAATCGAATTCAAAACAACTTTGGCATCACTGCGATTAATAGCTTCAAGAGTTGCTTGAAATGAGGTTCCGGGCGACATTCGGGCGCTGTTCGTTACAACTTCAATGTAAAAACCGCAACTAGCCAAAATGAGTTTGTCAAGTTCCTGGAGTTTGTTTGTGCGAAACGCTGATTCTGGTAGTGCTTTGAATCGGCTGCGGAGATCGAGTAATTTTGGTAAGCTCGCCGACGGATTTTTAAAATCGAATTGTGCGATAAGATCGTTGCAGATTTTTAGAATGATATCTCGCACGGAAATGCCGTTCCAATCGTTGGTTTGAAATGCTTTATCGCCTTTGATGAATTCGAGGTATTCTTTTTCGCTGCCACGCGATCCTGAGGAACCAAAACCTTGCGATTTATGGCAACTTCTGCTCAAAGCGGCAATTTCCTGAACAGATTTTCCTTCGAGTGGGAGAAATGTTCCGAGATCAATTTCGGTTAAATTCGATTTATCTGCTGCGGCAAACTTTTCCTGACTTCCGTAAAACCACCATGAAGTATTAAAAAACAATTGTTTTGCTTGCCAAACGCTTACGTATTGCAATTGTTCGGGAAAAGCGGTCGGGTCGGCAGCCAAATCAAATGCTTTCAGGCTTAATTGTGCAGAAGCGGTGTGGTGTCCGTGAGTGGTTCCGGGTGTTCGATGGTCGAAGCGGTTGATAATAATTTCCGGTTGTAGTTTTCGGATAATCCAAACCATGTCGGCAAGAACGTCTTGTTCATTCCATTTGGCGAGGGTTTCGGTCGGGTTTTTCGAGAATCCGAAATCGTTAGCGCGGGTAAAGTATTGTTCGCCGCCGTCGATTTTGCGTGCTTCGAGCAGTTCTTGTGTGCGAATCATGCCGAGTTGATCGCGCAGTTGCGAACCGATTAAGTTTTGGCCACCATCACCGCGTGTAAGCGATAAATAGGCAGTTCGATAATGTTTGGCATTGGCAAAATAGCTGATTAATCGCGTATTTTCATCGTCCGGATGTGCCGCAACGTACAAAACGGTAGTCGTTTTCGACAATTTTTGTAGGCCTTGGTAAATGTCGGCGGCATTCAGTTTTTCAGGTCTTTGCGCCCATAATGCGCTGCTAAAGCAAACGAGTAAGCAAACAAACTTCTTCAAAGCGTTTTTTTTGTAAAGATAGTATTCCCAAAAGAATTACCGATTTCATTAACAGTGAAACAATACGCGGTATTATCTGGATGAAATACGGGTACAATACAATGATCGCGACAGCACATCTCTT
>JAIXTU010000013.1 GCA_027483785.1 Flavobacterium sp. | reverse complement strand
ATTTGGCTGGAGTAGACATACTGGAAACCGATAAATTTGGGAAATTACAGGTGAGTATGGAAGATTGCAAAAGGCGTGATTTAATTGTATTTCAAGAACTTAAGAAAAGGAATATTCCGGTGACTGTGGCTTTGGGAGGCGGATATTCGCCAGAGGTAAAAACAATTGTTGAAGCGCATTGCAATACCTTTCGTTTGGCGGTGGATTTGTTTGATTAACAAAGACTTACATCAGCAAAATACACGCTTGTTCGTTGCTAGAAAACAGAAAAAACACTTGAGGTATATTTTTTGGAAAATCGCTTGTATTAAAGATGGTAAAGACACGGCTTTTTATTTAATTTTGGAACCTTAATTAAAACAGCATGTCTACAGTAACTTTGGGCGGAAACGCCGTTCAAACCTCGGGTGATTTACCACAAATTGGCGCAGCAGCACCAGCTTTTACTTTAGTTAAAACCGATTTATCAGAGATTCATTTGTCGGATTACGCTGGAAAGCGCGTTATTTTAAACATTTTTCCAAGTATCGATACGCCTACTTGCGCAACCTCGGTACGCATGTTTAATAGCAAAGCGGCGCAATTAGAGAACACAGTTATTTTATGTATTTCGCGAGATTTGCCTTTTGCTATCAAACGTTTTTGTGGTGCAGAAGGAATTGAAAACGTATATGCTGTTTCTGATTTTAGAGCCGGACAGTTTGGAAAAGACTATGGATTGGAATTCGTTACAGGTCCATTACAAGGGCTGCATGCTCGTTCGGTAATCGTTGTTGACACAGAAGGGAAAGTTATTTATACTGAATTAATTCCTGAGGTAGCAAACGAGCCGAATTACGAGCAAGCTTTGGCCAGCTTGAAATAAGAGGCAATGAAGACAGATCACAGTTTTGTTACCGGCCGTTTAAAAAGTTTCAAATTTGCGATAAAAGGCGCGTATAAATTGGTGACCACCGAGCACAGCATTATGGTTCAAAGTTCGCTTGCCCTTTTATTGATATTTTTGGGATTTTACGTAGGCATTTCGCGCACCGAATGGATATTGCAAACATTGGCCTGCGGTTTGGTTTTAGGAATCGAAGGCTTAAACACTGCTGTGGAAAAGATTGCTGATTTCATTCATCCGGATTATCACAAAAAGATTGGTTTTATAAAAGATATTGCAGCGGGAGCCGTTTGTTTTGCGGCTATTACAGCAGTTGCCGTTGGCTTACTCATTTATCTACCGTATTTCATATAAACTTCGATTGCAGGTATGGCAAAGAAAACGAAATCAGAATCGGAGCAAGCAAGTGCACCTAAAACGTCGAAAATTTTCAGCAGACAAAATATTGTTATTGCTGGTTTTGTGCTGACATTAGTGTCGGTTGCCATGCTTTTGGCTTTCATTTCCTTTTTTATATCCGGCTCACAAGATCAGAGTGCTTTAGACGCTTTCGCGGATCGATCCGAACCCGTTTCGAATTGGCTGGGAAAAACGGGAGCATTTATCGCTGAGTTTTTTTTACATCGAGGATTTGGCGTTGCCTCGTTTCTTTTGGTGCGTTTGTTGTTTCTGACTGGTTTGTATATGATTTTAGACATTCCAGTAGTTAAGCTTCGCGGCACTTGGTTCTGGGACTTGTTTGCGATTTTAATCGTTTCGGTTTCACTCGGATTTTTTGCCAACTTCTTACCGGAATTGGGAGGTATGGTTGGCTACGAACTAAACGATTTGTTGCAAGATTTTGCTGGAAAAGCAGGAACAGCACTTATTTTGGTTCTAGGACTCATTGTTTACCTGATTTTTAAGGTGAAGATTTCGCCCGACTTTGTTAAAACCTTTTTTGAAAAACCCGAGAAATCAGAGCCTACCGAAGCCGACCTCAAGGCCGCCGCCGCCGCTCAATCGGCAGCAACAGCCTATAATTTAGAAGAATTTGCCGTAGAAGATACCGCCGCCGCCGCTGCTCCGCCTGCCGCAGCTTTGGATTTTTCTATCGAAGAAGAAGAAGAAGACATACCAGAGCCGGTGTTAATCTCGAAACCCAGCGCATTTGAAATCGACAAAGAGGCGTTAAAACCTACTATTGGTTCTGCATCGGAAATTCAATTAAAAACTGAACCGCAGCGCCAAGAAATTTCGTTAGATGTTACAAACGATGACGATATCGAAATTGAAGGCCACCACGTAGATCCTGAAGAAGCTTTTGTAATAGAGAAAGTCGAGGAAGAAATCGTGGTTAGTGAAAATTTAGCCGATCGTTTGGTGGCCGATTTTGGTTTGTTCGATCCGACACTTGACCTATCGAATTACAAATTTCCGTCGATAGATTTATTGAAAGATTACGCTTCTGGCGGAATTACAATCAATCAAGAAGAATTAGAAGAAAATAAGAATCGCATTGTTGAAACCTTGCGCAATTACAAAATTGAGATTGCACAGATCAAGGCAACAGTAGGTCCGTCGGTAACGTTATATGAAATTGTTCCAGAAGCGGGAATTCGAATTTCGAAGATTAAGAGTTTGGAAGACGATATTGCATTATCGCTTTCGGCTTTAGGAATTCGGATTATTGCGCCGATTCCAGGAAAAGGAACGATTGGTATTGAAGTTCCGAACAAGAATCCGACAACAGTTTCGATGAAAAGTGTTATTGCTTCTACGAAATTTCAGGAAGCAGAAATGGAGTTACCTATTGCGCTTGGAAAAACGATTAGTAACGAAACTTTTGTTGTTGACTTAGCTCGTATGCCTCACTTATTGATGGCGGGAGCAACAGGTCAGGGTAAGTCGGTAGGTTTAAACGCCGTTCTCACT
>JAIXTU010000226.1 GCA_027483785.1 Flavobacterium sp. | reverse complement strand
GATTGCCAAACTACAGCCGAACGAAATAGGTTTACTTGAGTTAGCCGATGTAAGCTGCAACGGACAAAAAATTACGGTACTTCAAAAAGGAACCTTAGCACAATTGCTTCTATCCAAACCAATAAAAGCAGGTCAAAAAGTCACTTTTAAATGGAACTTTAAAGGGCAATTGCCGCTGCAAATTCGTCGCTCTGGTCGCAACAACAAAGAAGGAATCGCTGTTTCGATGAGTCAGTGGTATCCCAAAATTGCCGCTTACGACACCGAAGGTTGGCACTCGAACGCGTATATAGCTCGCGAATTTTACGGTGAATGGGGCAATTTCGATGTGAAGATTGCCATCGATAAAAACTACACGATTGGCGGAACGGGTATTTTACAAAATCCGAACGAAATTGGCCACGGTTACGCAACAAACTTTAAACAAAAAGTTCGCCCCGACGGTAAATTGCTTTGGCATTTTAAAGCCGAAAAAGTGCACGATTTTACGTGGGCAGCCGACGATAAGTACATTCACGACCAAGCAAAACTCGACAACGGAACGGTTTTGCATTTTTTATACAAAGACAATCCGGCGATTAAAGAAAACTGGAAACGATTGCAACCCGATGCGGTTCGCGTAATGAATTTTTATAACGAACTTATTGGAACGTATCCGTACAAGCAATACAGCGTCATTCAAGGTGGTGATGGCGGCATGGAGTACCAAATGTGCACCTTAATTTTAGGAGAAGGTAAGTATGACGGATTGTTAGGCGTTACGGCGCACGAAATGGGCCACGCTTGGTTTCAAGGATTATTGGCAAGTAACGAAAGCAAGTACGGCTGGATGGATGAAGGATTTACCTCGTACATTGAAGATTTAGCAATTGCAGATTTAACCAAAAACACGGCTAAAAATCCGTTTGCCGGCGCTTATGCTACCGTTGCGAAGTTGCAAAATTCGGGCAAAGAGCAACCGTTAACAACGCATGCCGACCGTTTTGAGGAAAACCGTTCGTACAGTGTTAGTTCGTATTTTAAAGGACAGCTTTTCTTGACGCAATTGCAATATTTGTTGGGTAAAGAACAGTTGATTAAGGGTTTACGTGCGTTTTTTAACGAATTTAAATTCAAACATCCAGCTCCAAACGATTTGGTTCGGATTCTCGAAAAACAAAACAACGTACAACTCGTTTGGTTTGTAACCGATTGGACGCAAACGACCAATAAAATTGACTATGCTGTAACAGCAATTGCCGACGAAAACGGTAGAACGGAAATACTGGTGAATCGGAAAGGCTTAATGCCCATGCCGCAGCAAATACTTGTTGAGTTAAAAGACGGGCGCACCGAACAATATTACATTCCGCTTCGGGAAATGCACGGCAATCCGAAGTTTAAAGGAAGCATACAAGCCGATTGGCCTTGGGCACAACCACAATATCGAATTAAAACTAACGTTTTGTTTGCAGATTTAAAACGCGTGCTACTAGATCCCGACGGATTTGTTGCCGATACAGACCGCGCAAATGATATATTTGTAAACGAAAAATAATCGAATTGTGAGAAAATTTTGTTTGTTGTTGCTGATTTGCTTACCCACCCTACTTCAGGCTCAGGTATACCGATTTAAAGCAACAAGTTTTAGTATAACCGAACGCTTAGATAACGATTCATGGAGCGATTGGACACCTTTTGAAGAATCGACCGTAGTAATTACACTCGACGGGAAAAAAGAACGCATCATTATTGGTTCGAAAGAAATACAGGTATTCGAAATCATGGAATACGCAGAGAAAGTTGAAACCGACGACGACATCATCGTCGGATTTCGCTGTGCAAATTTAGACGGTGCACGAGTAGAGGTTGACATAGTTACCCGCAAAAAGCAAAACAATCGCAAACAAATTTATGTGAACTACAGCGATGTGCGGTATGTGTATAATGTGTACGATTAAAATTCACAAACCGACTTTGCTACATTTTATCTCAAAATAATACCTTTCTTTAACTTTTAACAATTGTTCCCAAACCGCTTAAATGCCGTTTTGTAATTTGTTCCAAAACAATTTGTATGTGGGATCGGATTAGAGAAAAGCTAAGCATACTTGCCGATGCAGCGAAATACGACGTTTCGTGCTCGTCCAGCGGAGGCAACCGAAAAAATACCAATAAAGGCTTGGGCGACTCCAGCGCTTCCGGTATTTGCCACACCTATACCGAAGACGGACGCTGCGTTTCCCTACTCAAAATTCTACTTACTAACCATTGCATTTACGACTGTGCCTTTTGCGTTTCGCGAAAATCAAACGACGTAAAACGAGCCGCTTTCACCGTTGATGAAGTCGTTGATCTTACCATGAGTTTTTACCGACGCAATTACATCGAAGGACTTTTTCTCAGTTCGGGTATCTTCAAAAACGCCGATTACACCATGGAACGTCTGGTGCGAATCGTTAAGAAACTCCGACTCGAACACAAATTCAACGGCTACATTCACCTAAAAACCATACCCGGCGCCAGCGAAGAACTACTCACCGAAGCCGGTTTATATGCCGATCGGATGAGCATTAATCTTGAAATGCCCACCGAAAACGGCCTCAAATTATTGGCGCCCGAAAAATCGCACGACGAAGTAAAAAAACCACTCGGATTCATCAAAAACAGCATCATTGCGTTTAAAGACGAAAAGAAACTGATCAAGTCGACACCCAAATTTGTGCCCGCCGGACAAAGCACACAAATGGTTATTGGCGCTACACCCGAAACCGACATGGAAATCATGTATTCGGCCGATCAATACTACCGCTCGTTCGATCTCAAACGCGTGTATTATTCCGGTTATATTCCGATTAGTTACGACACGCGAATGCCACAAATTGGTTCGCAGCCGCCGTTGCTTCGCGAAAATCGTTTGTATCAAACCGATTGGCTCATGCGTTTCTACGGATTTAACGTGCGCGAAATTCTCAACGAAAACAACCCGCATCTCGATGTAGATATCGATCCGAAATTGAGCTGGGCCTTGCGAAATCCCGGCTTATTTCCAGTCGACGTAAACACCGCCGATTACTACATGATTTTACGCGTTCCCGGAATTGGCGTAGGTTCCGCTCAAAAAATTGTGCAAGCGCGAAAATTTGGCCGTTTGCGTTCCGACCAGCTGCGAAAAATGGGCATTGCCTACAATCGAGCCAAGCATTTTATACGTTGCGCCGATAGCGTAATGCAGTTAACAAACCCCGAACCGCATCAGGTAAAAGCGCAAATCCTCGCCGATTCGAACAGCAAGTATTTAAAAACGCCGCAAAATCAATTGAGTTTGTTCTCATGACCATACTTGTTTTCGACGGCAGTTTTGAAGGCATTTTAAGCGCCGTGTTCGATACATACGAACGCAAATTCAAAGTCGTTAGACTCGAATCCGAGCAAAAGCACCAACCGCAATTGCTCGCGGAAATACACCACGTGCAAACCACCGATGAAAAAGCGAACCGTGTTTGGACTGCACTGCAAAAAAAGCTTTCTATAACCTGGCAACAACGCTTGTACTGCTGTTTCTTGTCGGAACTCGAAGACGCATTTCAAAACATTTTGGAATTTATTTGCTACTGTTTCGACAGTGCCGAGAACATCGAAAATAATTACGGACATCCGGCATTGATGGCGCTGTCTAAAATCGACAAAGGTGTGAGCCGCGAGCGCCACCGCATGAAGGCATTTATTCGCTTTGAAGAAACGGCCGACGGCTTATTTTACGCAGGCGTAGAACCCGATTTTAACGTCATTCCGCTCGTGATTTACTTTTTCAAAAACCGCTACGCCGACCAGAAATGGGTTATCTACGACTTGAGAAGAAATTACGGCTTTTACTACGATTTGTATCAGGTTACCGAAGTAGTTTTTGAGCACGCACCGAAGATGAAAGACAAAGAATTGCTTCACGAAAAGGAAAATCTCTACGCCTTATTATGGAACGACTATTTCAAAAGCACCAACATTCCGGCGCGCAAAAACATGAAATTGCACTTGCAACACGTGCCGCGCCGCTACTGGAAATACCTAACGGAAAAACGAATGAATTAAGAAACTATAAAATGTAATTTCATGCTATTGTAATAGAAAACTAAAATCTTGAGCTTTTTTCTCTCTCTTGGAAATCATTTTCGCTGCCTGAGCCTGTCGAAGGCATAACACGACACGTAACACTATGGCTTCGACAGGCTCAGCCGACTTAGACGTTACATTCAAATTAAATACAAAGACGATTAAAAATGTGTTTTATTAATAAATACGGTATTTGGAGACGCTGCCTGAGCCTGTCGAAGGCATTACACGACACGTAACACTATAACTTCGACAAACTCAGCCGACGTTAACGTTACCTCTAATTAAACATAATAACGGGTTTTAGAAAATACTTATTCGCTGCCTGAGCCTGTCGAAGGCATTACACGACACGTAAAGCGTTATTTAAAATAATTATCTTTATAATTCCTTTTCGCAATTGACTCTCAATTTTCAAATTCGATTTTTATGGTGAGCGGTTATATGTATATCTTGAAATGTCGTGATGGCAGCTATTATGTTGGCAGCACATTTGATTTAGAACTTAGACTAAATCAACATCAATGTGGAGAAGGGGCAAATCACACAAGAAAGCGATTACCTGTTGAGCTTGTATACTATGAAGAGTTTGATAGAATTGACGAAGCATATTACAGGGAAAAGCAAGTTCAGAAATGGCGAAGGGAGAAGAAAGAAGCTTTAATTAATGGTTTGCACGACAACTTACCTGAACTAGCGCGCAATTATGACAAAATATGGAATTTAAAAAATACTGAAAATAAAAACATAGAATCTAGTAATTAGCTGTCAGGCTTAAAATCATTTCACTTGTTTGAGGTCGCTGATGGACGTTGCCTGAACCTGTCGAAGTGCTGCCTGAACTTGTCGAAGTGCTGCCTGAGCTTGTCGAAGTGCTGCCTGAGCTTGTCGAAGTGCTGCCTGAGCTTGTCGAAGTGCTGCCT
>JAIXTU010000227.1 GCA_027483785.1 Flavobacterium sp. | reverse complement strand
CCGTTAAGCGATACAGTTCGGGGATGACTGTACGTTTAGCCTTTGCTGTTGCAGCTTTTTTGGAACCCGATATTTTGATTGTTGATGAAGTCTTAGCCGTTGGCGATGCCGAGTTCCAAAAGAAAGCACTGGGCAAAATGCAAGATATTTCTCGTGGTGAAGGAAGAACTGTACTCTTTGTGAGCCACAATTTAACCGCAGTTCAAACCTTGTGTTCGCGTTCATTCCTACTAAAAAATGGCGAATTAATTTATAGCGGAGCGACCGCCGATGTTATCAGCAAGTATTTGAGTGCCGATGCTGAGCAACTGGGAAGCATTAATTTGCAGGAGCGTCTGGCTTCATTAAACGACGAAACAGTTTCCATCAATCAAATACAAGTGCAAGTTTCCGAGGAGGGAAATTTAGCTTTTGATACCATTGAACAGGTTGAAATTTTATTTGATGTAACCGTTAAACAAGCGTGTTCCGGTTTGCGAATTGGTTTCGATTTGCTAGAGGAAAAGTCGGCTACCGTTTTATTTCGAGGTTTTCACGACGACGACGCCACCGAACTATCGTACTTTCCAGAAGGCAATTACCGTTTCTCAGCGCGAATTCCCGAGAAGTTGTTAGCGCCAGGTGCGTACAAAATTCAGCCCGCTATCGGAATTCATAATAATCGGTGGGTACTTCACGACGCCGATGTGGCGATACCGATTGAAATCATTAACATAAACGGTTTGAATCGCGCTTACGCAGATGCACGTCCGGGAAGTATCATGCCGCGTCTTTTGTGGAATTCAATTCACTCTAATTCTAATTCCCGACGATGATAAAAACACTGCTTTTTTGGGTACGGAAGTTTAAAGCCGTTTTTCAAGTTGCTGAGGCGAAATTGGTTGCCATTCAAAAAAAGAATCAAATTAAGGAATGGAATAGACTTTTTGAATCGACCGACTCGGTTATATTCCCCTTATCGCCTACATTAAAGATCAAATTGTTTAAACAATCGGCTATCTCAGAACTCATTTACAGAGGTTTTGAAGAGTCGGAAATTCAATTTTTGAACGAAACGCTCACAGAAGGCGACTATTTCTTAGACATCGGAGCCAATATCGGGCTCTTTAGTATATTCGCCGCCGAGAAAGTGGGCGCAAGTGGAAAAGTTATTGCGTTTGAGCCTGCACCAGATACATTCCAAAAACTTACCGAAAATATACAAATCAACAACTTTACAAATGTAGAGTTACACAACTTAGGTGTATCCGATCAAGTTGCAAAAATTCCCTTTTTTGTCTCGCAAAATGGGTATGATGCCTGGAACAGCTTCGGAAAACTCACCAATAAAAGCAAGACTATAACAACTGAGGTTGAAGTGAAGCCGCTCGACAGTCTTTTGCAAGAAACCGATATTTCGAAAATTAAGTTGGTGAAAATCGATGTCGAGGGCTGGGAAAAATTTGTGCTACAAGGCGGCGCGCATTTTTTTAAAACGCAGCAACCTATTGTAATGATGGAGTTTACCGAGTCAACCTGCTTTGAAGTAGGTTATATGGTTCAGGAGTTGTATGATCTTATGGAAGCCTTTGGTTATCGTTGGTACGAACTTAAAAATCAGCAGTTAATTCCACATAAAAAGCAGTTGCATTATCCGTATAATAACCTGATTGCTAAGAAATAATGTCGAAAAAATTCTTATATCTGGTTCAAGGTAGGAAGGTAAATGTACTCAATTATCATTCCTTGCAAAATGAGGAAAGTGATTTAGTGGTAGCTACGTTCGACGAAGAAGTTTCAAAGGATGAAATGCCATTCTTCAAGTCGTTTTTTATTCCAAAAACTACTTGGGCCGAAGGAAGAAATATCCAATACGAGTTTGCAAAGTCTGTTTCAAATTCCTACGAGTATTATATTTTTTTGGATGATGATGTGGTTTTCGAATCGGGTTCTTTTCCTGAATTTCAAAAATTATTGTTGAAGTACAAACCTACTGTAGGTTTTCCGCTGATGGATGTAGCCTACAATAGAGGTTTGTACGATACGCAGTCGGAAGTTCAACATATTCAAGTCATCGATCAGCAGTTTCAGGCCTATAGCGCATTGGCATTCAGTAATTCAATTACAATGCCTTTAGTAACCGATTTTGATTCCGAAAGCTGGTGGTACGCTTGTGAAATCAATTCGTACCTGCTTTTTATGGAAAATGTTGGACACTTGGCGCAATTCAATCAAATGCGAGTCGCAAATGTCGGTCATGTTTGGAATGCAGAAGCTGCCGAAACATACGAGTCCGACAGTATTTATCGTGGAGGCGTTACAGAAAATGGGCTGGAAAAAGTACGCAAGTATATTCGTGCTAAGCATAAAAATATACAAGCATTCAAATATTCGCTGTTTCACCTAAAAGGAAAACCAAAAATTAGTAAGCAGCAGCTTGCCGCGAACAATTTCGGAACCCTTGTAAAATACTTGTTTTCCTTTCAGTTAAAAAAAGCGTGGAAAGCCCTAAATTTGCAGTTACGTGCGAGAAGCCATCGCTATCCCAGCCACTTGATTGTCCGAAAAACTGCTTATAAAGCGAAAAAGCTGTGAAGAAACTGCCTATTTCTGCAATTATTGCCTCACGAAACGAAGGACATCTTTTGGAAGAATGTCTAAACTCCATACAGTTTTGCTCGGAAATTGTCATAATAGATTTGAATTCGACAGATCATACGCAAGAAATTGCCCAAAGTTTGGGTGCTCGAATAATACGCGAAACAAATCCCGCTTTGGTTGAGGAACTGCATGTTAAATATTGCACAGCAGCTTCTAACGATTGGCTTCTTACCTACGATCCCGACGAAGTTGTTTCCGAAGCACTAGCAGCTGAGATTTGCGAACTTTTTGAAAGAGAAATCGCCGATTCCAAAAGTCATGTCATGGCTCCAATTCGTTACTACTTTAAAAGCCGAATGTTAAAAGGTACTTCTTGGGGTGGTTTAAAATATCGTACGCTTTTGGTAAATCGAAATCGGTACACTTTTTCAGGGAAAGTGCATTTAGGAGGTTCTGCTATAGGCGATTGGAACGCATTGTATATTCCGTACCGAGGCAACAATCACATTCACCATTACTGGATGCAGTCGTGGAACCAACTGCTAGAAAAGCATTGTCGATATCTCGAAAAGGAAGGTGAAGCGAGATTCAGCGCTGGAGAAAGAACTACTCTTTTAAAAATCGTAAAAACACCTTTTACAACTTTTTTCAAATCATTTGTAAAAGCCCGGGGTGTCAAAGACGGTGTAACCGGTTTTTTATTATCACTTTTTCGTGCGTGGTATTTTACTACTGCGCAAGTACGACTTCTTAAATACCAAAACAATCGCAGAAAATAAATCGCTTGAGCATTTTAGGTATTAACTTATCTTTGAGACATTAGCAGTATAGAATGAAAACAGCCCTAATTACTGGAATTACAGGTCAAGATGGCGCCTACTTAGCCGAATTTTTGTTAGCGAAAGGCTACAAAGTTCACGGTTTGAAAAGACGATCCTCTCTGTTCAATACCCAACGTATTGATCACATCTACGAAGATCCACATATTGAAAATCAAAACTTTATTCTTCATTATGGCGATTTAACCGACGCCACCAATCTCATTCGAATCATTCAGCAAGTACAACCCGATGAGATTTACAACCTCGGCGCCATGAGTCACGTACGAGTGAGTTTCGATATACCCGAATACACTGCAAATACCGATGCTTTAGGATCACTTCGCTTGCTCGAAGCCGTTCGCCTCCTTAATCTAACGCACAAAACCAAGGTCTATCAAGCGTCAACGTCCGAACTTTACGGTTTGGTACAAGAAGTTCCGCAAACCGAAAAAACACCTTTTTATCCCAGATCGCCCTACGGAGTCGCTAAATTATATGGCTATTGGATTACCGTTAATTACCGCGAAGCCTACAATATGTTTGCCTGCAACGGAATTTTATTCAATCACGAAAGTCCGTTACGAGGCGAAACGTTTGTAACTCGAAAAATTACACGTGCCGTTTCGCAAATGGCACATAACTTAGAATCGTGTTTGTATTTAGGAAATCTCGATGCACAGCGCGACTGGGGACACGCAAAAGATTACGTCGAAGCCATGTGGCTCATGTTGCAACACGACGAACCAACCGATTTTGTCATCGCAACCGGCGTAACCACTCGAATCAGAAACTTTGTCGAAAAATGTTTCCAAAAAGTGGGTGTTACACTTACGTGGAAAGGAAGCGGAGTCGATGAAATCGGAATCGTTAGTCAGTACAACGGAACGAGTCCGAAACTGCAAGAAGGATCCGTGGTGGTTCGAATCGATCCCGAATATTTCCGACCAACAGAAGTCGACTTACTCATAGGCGACGCTACCAAAGCGAGAACTCTACTCGGTTGGAAACCCAAATACGATCTCAACGCATTAATCGACGAAATGATGACCGCCGATTTGGAGTTAATGCGAAAGCAAGCGCAAATGAATCAGCTCGACAAATGAATAAAGACACCAAAATATTTGTAGCAGGTCATCGCGGAATGGTGGGAAGTGCCATTTTGGAAAACTTGCAGCGTAAAGGATTTACCAATTTTGTGCTGAGAAACTCTTCCGAACTCGATTTGCGCGATCAGTTCGCCGTAGCACACTTTTTTGAAACCGAAAAACCGGAATACGTTTTTCTCGCCGCCGCAAAAGTGGGAGGTATCGTTGCGAACAATACGTATCGCGCCGATTTCCTGTATGAAAATCTCATGATTCAAAACAACGTTATTCACCAAAGTCATTTACACGAGGTGAAAAAACTGTTGTTTTTAGGTTCAACATGCATATATCCCAAATTTGCACCACAACCGCTGGTCGAAGAGGCTTTGTTAACTGGCACTTTAGAGCCCACTAACGAACCCTACGCCATCGCAAAAATAGCTGGCATCAAAATGTGTGATGCTTATCGGGCACAATACGGCAGGAACTTTATCTCGGCTATGCCCACCAATTTGTACGGCCTGAACGACAATTACGACCTGCAAAACTCGCACGTCTTGCCAGCGCTGTTGCGAAAAATGCACGAAGCAAAGGAAAATCAATCCGCAAGTGTCGAAATTTGGGGCACAGGAACGCCGCTTCGAGAGTTTATGCACGCAACCGATATGGCCGATGCCTGCGTATTTTTAATGGAAAATTACAGCGAAGGCGGATTTGTAAACATCGGAACCGGCAGCGAAATTTCTATCAAAGAACTCGCTGAACTCATAAAAAAGATTGTTGGATATTCCGGCGAACTCATCTTCGACGCTTCTAAACCCGACGGAACTCCACGAAAACTTACCGATACCTCAAAACTGAATGGTTTAGGATGGTTTCCTAAAATTGAGCTAGAAGAAGGAATTCGAAACGTGTATCAATCTAAATTCCTATGAAGCTCCTCTCGGTCATTACAATCAATTACAACAATCTGTCGGGTTTGAAAAGAACCGTGCAATCTGTTGTAAATCAGAAAAATGTCCGATTAGAGTATATTGTAATTGATGGTGGTTCAACCGATGGTAGTGCCAAATTCATTGCCGAAAACGCCAGTCTCTTTCATTATGCTTGTTCAGAAAAAGACCGCGGAATTTACAACGCAATGAACAAAGGAATTACACAGGCTACGGGCGATTATCTCCTGTTTATGAACAGTGGAGACGAACTAATCGACGATCCGTTCATTCTCGAAAAATGCCTACCATACCTGCAACAGGACGTTGTATCGTTTTCGTGCCAGTTAAGAAAAAACGGAAGTTTGCAAGGTATTCGAACACACGCGGTGAGCCCAAGCTTGTTTCAATTATGGATGAGCGGACTCAAACATCAAAGCACGTTTATTAAGCGAAGTTTGTTCGAAAAATACGGCAGTTACGACGAATCCTTTCGAATTGCAGGCGATTACGAGTTCTGGATTCGAATTGGCATACATCCGCAAGTGCGTTATCAAGGCGTAAAACAGGTGATAGCCATTTTTGAACTCGACGGCATTTCCCAGCAAGGTACGTGGGGCGAAGAACACGAACGAATAGACCAAATGTGGTTGCCACATCTGATTACCGATTTTAAACGGCTTCGAGACCTACACCTGTTCGACAAACCGGCGATTTTAGCAACTGGAAAAGCAATTGCAAAGACAATTAAACGCTTACGCAGAAGAAAATGAGTGCGCCTAGAATTCTTATCGCTGTAGATTCTATCAACGTAAACGACAGCAGCGGATCGCGAGCCAATGTGGCCATCATTCAAAATTTAAGAGACAGCGGATTTCAGGTTACCGTAATTCACAGCAGTTACCAAGATATTGCTATTTCAGGAGTCGAAACCCGAAATATCGGAGAACTAAAAACCGATTTAAACTATTGGCTCAGTAGAGCGCAACGTGTAGCACAACGGTGGTTCAGCTGGCCTTTGCACCGATTTCAAGAAGCGCGATTCGGTTTTTCGTTCACTTTTTTTAACGATGTAAACCGCTTTCAGAAAGAACTAGACAAATTCAATCCGTCGAATTTCGATTTGATAATTACGCTCAGTAAAGGCGGCAGTTTTCGACCGCACGGAGCGGTTTTGCGAAATATCGGCTGGCATTCAAAATGGCTTGCGTACATCCACGATCCGTATCCCATGCACTTTTATCCTGAACCGTACACATGGACCGAAAGTGGCCACCGCTTTAAAGAAGCTTTTATGCAACGAATTACTCAAAAAGCACAATTCGTTGCTTTTCCGTCGCAATTGCTATACCAGCACATGGCTGCTTTTTTCCCCGAGTGCAAAACCAAATCGGTTATCATTCCGCATCAAAACGAAAGTGCACAAGAGGCGCTAAATCAAGTTCCAGACTATTTCGATACAAACACTTTTAACTTAGTGCATGCCGGAAATTTAATGAAGCAACGCGATCCGGCAGGTTTAATTCAAGGATTTAAAGATTTTTTGAGCGCAAACCCGAATGCCAACGCGCGCTTATACTTAATAGGCCCTGCATCGTATCATCAAAAAGCTATCGAATCCGCGATTACAAACGTCCCACAAATCGTTTTTCTACCCAAAGGCGAGCCGTATTATTCGGTCATGGGAATCCAAAACAACACTTCGGTTAACGTTATTCTGGAAGCCGCTGCTCCCGACAGTCCGTTTCTTCCCGCTAAAATGGTGAATTGCGTAGCTGCAGAAAAGCCGATCTTGCATTTGGGGCCAGCTCGTTCAGAAACGATGCGTCTTCTCGGAGCAGACTATCCGTGGCATGCAACGATTTCCGATTCAAAAACCATAGCTAACGTACTAACAAAGCTGTTCAAGCGCCATCAGGAGCATACTTTGCAAGCCGATTATCCGGTTTCAGAACTCAAAGCCTATTTCAATGCGACTCATCTCAAACAGCTAATCGTTGAAAAATGTCTGAATCGCAAATAGAGATACATATCACTACCAAAAATCGTTGGCCTGAATTGCAGTTCACCTTGCAACAACTGCAAGTGCAAAATGTTTTTGAAACAGCAAAAGTGATCGTTTTCGACGATGGTTCGACCGATCAAACGAGTGAGTTTATCCGAAACCAGTTTCCACAAGTGCAGCTACTTCGAAACGAGAAATCGCGAGGATATATGTATTGTCGAAACCAAATGTTGAATCAAAGTACAGCTGCTTATGCGGTTTCACTCGACGACGACGCCCATTTCATAAATGCCGATGCATTAAAATACGTCGTACAAAACTTTGAAAGAGATCCTTTAATAGCCGTTTTAGCGTTTCGAATTTTCTGGGGTACAGAAATACAAAAATTCGAAGCTAGTGCCGAAGAGAGTCAGCAGGTACAAGCTTTCGTAGGCTGCGGTCATGCTTGGCGTTTAGAGGCATGGCAACAAATTCCGAGTTACCCAGAGTACTGGAAATTTTACGGTGAAGAAGAATTTGCTTCGTATTCGCTGTTTAAAAACGGGATGAAGGTGTTTTATACTCCAGAAATCTATGTGCAACATCGCGTTAATGTTCGCGCCAGAAAAAAAGATGCCGATTATTTTTTACGATTACAGCGCGGTTGGCAATCGGGCTGGAGCTTAATGTTTACGTTCTATCCCCTACCCTTTTTTTTCAAAATGTTTGTTTATGCCATCTATGCCCAGTTTAAGAATAGAATTTTCAAGTCCGAGCCAAAAGCGATCATTCCTATGCTAAAAGCATTAGCGACCTTTATGAGCAATTTGCCAAGACTCATTAAAGAACGAAATAGTTTATCTGATAACGCGTTTAAAATGCATCAAAAATTACCAGCGGCTAAAATTTATTGGCAACCAAAGCCGTAAGATTTTTAATCGAACTCAGGTTTCAATTATTTGGGCGCGCCGGCAAACGAGTCGTCGCTGCGCAAAAGAGGTTCACGCCGTCACGTGTTCCGCTAAATCTTTTAGGCGAAACAATAGTGGAAATTCCGTAGCGCCTAAAAGGATACCGCTGCACCCGTTCGCGCGGGGAAGTTCGAAAGCGAAAAAATGAAAAAAAGCGAAAGAATTGAAAAAACAGGTCTTCGACAAGCTCAGGAACCGACGATTCTCAGGTGCAGGAGGGAAGATGATACGTTAAATGGTGAAATCAGGTAAGTCTTAATACTCCAATCTTAATACTTCTATCTTAATACTCCAATCTTGATACTAAAGCGATACGCAAAACAAGTGAACACATCAAAATAGAGGGCGCTTCGCGGATGTAATCTATCTTTACATTACTTTTACACGCATGTTTTTGAGATCAATTCCATACTATATCGCCGAGATTGCGCAAGCGCACGAAGGCAGTCTCGGGATTTTACATTCCTATATCGATGCCGTGGCAAAAACCGGCGCGCATGCCATTAAATTTCAAATGCATATTGCTGAAGCAGAAAGTAGCGATGCCGAAACTTTTCGCACAAAATTCTCCTACGAAGATGCCACGCGTT
>JAIXTU010000116.1 GCA_027483785.1 Flavobacterium sp. | reverse complement strand
CTCCGGCTTGAGCGATTCTATTTTTTTTACAGAAGAACAGGCTGTAAGCACCACCGCCAAAAGCCAAACTAGGTTTTTCATAATCAGAATTTAAGCAAATGTAATCAACTCCTTTTTTATTTTTTGGGCAAATCCCTGCCCGCGCATTTCCCCGCCTCAGGGTCGGTCTTTTCGCTACAACACCAGCTGCGCAAAAGCTTTCTGCTGGCGGGTCTGCGGCGCTTCCTCCGGTCGCACGCAGCTGCCGCGCCTCAATGCTTTTGCCACAGCCTTTGTTTCCGCTGCAATACCTTTTGCGGGCATTCGTTTCCGAAAAAAAGTGCACAATTTTTACGTCAAACTGTAACACTCTGCATTTCTTTTCGTCAATTTACAGAGCAAATCAAACCTAATGCCAAAAGTTAAAGCAAAGCTATTCGTTCTTTTTGTAGCCTTTTCGGGTGTATGCTCCTCTTTTGCACAAGCTAAAAAGTGGACACTCAGCGAATGCGTCAACTACGCACTCGAAAAGAATATATCGGTACAACAATCGGCTCTCGATGTCGAGAATGCAAAAATTGATCGCAGCGACGCTATCGGAAATTACCTTCCATCGATTAGCGCAAACGGAAACCACTCTTGGAACATCGGTTTAAACCAGAACATTACCACGGGTTTACTCGAAAACCAAACCACACAATTTACCAGCGCAGGTCTCAATTCGAATGTTACGATATTTAGTGGTCTTTCAAATTTGTACCGCTACCGCAGAGCCAAATTATCCGAACTTGCCTCGCAGTACCGACTTTCAAAAATGAAAGACGATATTGCACTGAACGTAGCCAACGCTTATCTGCAAATCTTGTTCAACAAGGAAAATCTCAAAATTCAACAAGAACAACTAAATAATAATCTCAAGCAAGAAGCGCGTTCCAAAGATTTAGTCGAAGCCGGTTCCATTCCGCGTGGCGATTTACTCGATATTCAAGCCACAGTAGCTACCAATCGACAAACGTTAGCCGTTGCCGAAAACAGTTTGCTAATTTCGAAACTTAGCTTGGCGCAATTGCTTCAATTGGAAGATTTTAGAAATTTCGATACAGTCGACGCCGATTATCCGGTGCAAAACAGCGCCACCATGCTCGAGTCGCCTGAAACCATTTACGAGAAAGCTAAGAAAGAACGTGTCGAAATTAAAATTGCACAAGCCAATCTCGATTTAGCACAACGCGATATTCAAATAGCCAAAGCAGCCTATTCGCCAACTTTACAAGGTTTTTACAGTTTCAACACTCGTGCTGCTTACTCCGACCGAATCGTTGGTTTTGAACCCAATTCAGATAACCCAACTTCGGTAATCGGAACAGTCAACGTAAATGGCAACACATTCAACGTACTGCAACCTAATTTCCGTCCTGTTTTAGGCGGGCCGCGTTCGGTTGCCGATCAATTCGTTGAAAATAAAGGTCATCAGTTTGGTTTACAACTTACAATTCCGATTTTAAACGGATTTTCCACACGAAATTCAGTTCGTCGCGCTAGAGTTGCTTTCCAACGCGCACAAACCAATCTCGATCAGGAAAATCTAACGCTCGAGCGTAACGTGTTCCAAGCCTTCACCGACGCCAATGCTGCATTGAAAACGTACGAAGCAGCCGTAACAGCTGTAGAAGCGCGCGGCGAAGCGTTTAAGTACGCCACCGAACGTTTCAGCGTAGGCTTAATGAATGCTTTCGATTTAAGTCAGGCACAAACACTATTCGTAAACGCACAGGCCGAGCTAAGTCGCGCCAAATATGATTACATCTTTAAAGTTAAAGTCGTCGAATTCTATTTCGGAATTCCAATTATGCAACAATAGTTATGGGAAAGAAAAAAGTTTGGATTATAGTAATCGTTTTAGTAGCCGTTATCGGCGGTTTGTTGTACGCCGCATCGACCGGTGCTTTTAAGAAATCTGGTGAAGAAAAAGAAGTAGAAACCGTTGTTGCCAGCACACAAACCATTGTTGAAACCGTTTCAGCAACCGGAAAAATTCAGCCAGAAGTGGAAGTGAAGATTTCGTCGGAAGTTTCGGGCGAAATCATTGCTTTACCTATAAAAGAAGGTCAAGTTGTAAAAAAAGGCGATTTGCTTGTGCGTATCAATCCCGATTTGTATACGTCAGGACTAAATCGTACCGTTGCCGGACTCTCGCAAACCAAAGCCGGTTTATCGCAAGCCGATGCGCAATTTACCGAAGCTAAAGCCGCTTACGACCGAAATAAAACGTTATACGATAAGGGTATCATTTCTCGTGCCGATTTTGAAAAAGCTGTATCGGCGTTTGAAGTAGCTAAAGCAAATAAGCAATCGGCGTATTACAACGTAGCCTCGGCAAGCGCAACCGTAAAAGAGGCGAAAGACAATCTTGGACGTACAACGATTTACGCACCGGCCGATGGTACCATTTCGATGCTTAACGTGGAATTAGGCGAACGTGTTCTCGGAACGCAACAAATGACAGGAACCGAAATTCTGCGCGTGGCAAACCTAAACCAAATGGAAGTGGAAGTTGATGTAAACGAAAATGATATTGTGAAAGTAAGCATCGGCGATTCTGCTAAAATTCAAGTAGATGCCTATTTGAAAAAAGAATTTAAAGGAATCGTGACCAGTATTTCGAATTCGGCAAGTACTGCAACCACAGCCGACCAAGTAACGAACTTCAAAGTAAAAGTGCGCTTGCTAAAAGAATCATACGCCGATTTGTTGGAAGGTAAACCAGCAACTTATTCGCCTTTTCGTCCAGGAATGACAGCAACAGTAGATATCATCACCAAAACACGTGTAAATGTTATTGCCGTACCGATTAGTAGTGTGGTGGTAAAAAGCGATACACTTCCGGTGAAGAAGCCACAATTTGAAATGCCCGACGAAGCCAAGCCAGAAGAAACGCCTGCGCCAAAATCCGACAAACGTTTGGAGTGCGTGTTTGTGAAAGTGGGCAATAAAGCCAAAATACGAATCGTAAAAACAGGAATCCAAGATAACAGCAACATCGAAATTATTTCAGGTTTGAAGAAAGGCGATGTGGTTATTACAGGGCCGTTTGGTCTAGTAAGTAAAGAACTTAATTCGGGCGATTTGGTTAAAACCAAAGATTTAAAAGCCACTAAATAATGGCGCTGATCTTGTGTTTGGAAACGGCGACAAAGAATTGTTCGGTAGCTTTATCGAAAGACGGCGCATTTTTAGCAGCAAAAGAATTTGCAGGCGAGAATTACTCGCAAGCTGAGTTGTTGCACTTGTTTATTCAAGATGTTTTAGATGAAGCTAATCTTGCTTTTTCAGACTTAAATGCAGTAGCTGTTAGCGCGGGTCCGGGTTCGTACACCGGTTTGCGCATTGGTGTTGCCGCAGCTAAAGGCTTGTGTTACGCGCTTGATATTCCGTTGCTTTCCGTTTCTACCCTCGAAATTTTAGCTACAGCAAAGCAAATTACTTCCGGTTATAAAGTTCCGATGCTCGATGCGCGCCGTATGGAAGTGTATACAGCGGTTTACGATATAAACAACCAATTGATAGAAGCGGTTTCGGCTAAGATTCTCGACGAACAGTCGTTTGACACCTACAACGAAACGCTGTTTTTGTTTGGCGATGGTGCCCATAAGTGTAAAGAGCTGTTTGCGAACCGCACAAATATTTTCATCGACGAGAGTTTGCCGTATCCATCGGCGCGAAATATGGTTTCCTTAGCGCACGAAAGCTATACCAACCAAAATTTTCAAGACGTGGCTTACTTCGAGCCTTTTTACTTAAAGGATTTTATTGCCGGAGGAGTGAAATAAAGAACATTCGTCTGGGGACGTTTTACACATTCTTCAAATTAATAATCTCTTGTTCGGAAAGGAAACGCCATTGGCCGCGCGCCAGGTTTTTCTTGGTGAGTCCGGCGAATGCTACACGATCGATTTTTAGCACGTCGTATTTCATGGATTCGAAAATGGCGCGCACGTGTTTTGGGTTTGAAGAATTTACCTGTAAACCAATTTCACTTTTCGGTGAATCGTCGATGTAGCTGATGGAATCGACACGTAGGAAATGCCCATCCATTTCAACACCTTTTTCGATGCGTTCTAAATCTTCGAATTTCAAGTTGCGATCGAGCGAAACCTGGTAGATTTTCGAGCTGCGCTGATTTGGCGAACCGAATTTATTGATTAGGTCGTGATCGTTGGTAAAAAGTAGTAGGCCTGTGGTGGTTTTATCCATACGACCAATGGGATACATAGGTGTGTTTGCAGCCGATTTTATGAGTTCGTTTACGTTGCGTTGTCCGCCTGCTTCGTCGGTTGAGGTGGTAAAGCTTTTTGGTTTGTTCAACAAAACGTACACTTTCTTTTCGGGAGTGAGTTTTACGCCGTCGAATTCTACTTTATCGGTTGGTTTTACTTTGTAGCCTAATTCGGTTATGGGTTCGCCGTTTACTTTTACGTTTCCGGATTGGATGTAAATATCGGCTTCTCGGCGCGAGCACACACCGCTGTTGGCGATGTATTTGTTGAGGCGAATCTCGTCGGCAGCAGTTTTTTTAGGTTGTCTTGCTGCTGGTTTTACGGCAGAAATTTCCTTGCGACTGTCGG
>JAIXTU010000132.1 GCA_027483785.1 Flavobacterium sp. | reverse complement strand
GGTTTAAGAAATTAAGAACGAGCATCATGTTCTCATTCGTTATTTCGATTGTAGTAAATATCGGTATGTGGTTCGAGCGTTTCGTGATTATCGTTACTTCGCTACACAGAGATTATTTGCCTTCAGCTTGGACAATGTTCTCTCCGACTTTCGTAGATATTGGAATATTTATAGGTACAATAGGATTTTTCTTCGTGTTGTTTTTATTGTATGCTCGTGCTTTCCCTGTTATCGCTCAAGCAGAAGTTAAGACAATTTTGAAGTCATCTGGAGAATATTACAAAAAGAGAAGAGAAGCTAATAAAGACGTACACCATGACTAATAAAGTTATCCACGCCATTTATAACGACGACGATGTCTTAATGGATGCAGTAAAAGCAACCCGTGCGGCGCATCATCATATAGAAGAAGTTTACACACCATTTCCTGTTCACGGACTAGACAAAGCAATGGGATTGGCTCCTACTCGGTTAGCGATCTGCGCTTTTCTTTATGGTGTTTGTGGTATCAGTTTCGCAACTTGGATGATGAATAACATCATGATTGTTGACTGGCCGCAAGATATAGGTGGTAAACCAAGTTTTAGTTATATCGAGAATATGCCGGCTTTTGTGCCTGTTATGTTTGAGATGACTGTATTTTTCGCTGCACACTTAATGGTGATAACATTTTACATGAGAAGTAAATTGTGGCCTTTTAAGGAAGCTGAGAATCCAGATGTGAGAACTACCGATGATCATTTCCTTATGGAAGTTGAACTAAAAGGTTCAGAAGAAGAAGCCGTGAGTTTCTTTAAATCTACTGGAGCTGTCGAAGTTAAAGTTATAGAAAAGCACTAATTCAGCCATGAAACATTTATTAAAGATTAGTTCCATTTTTGCTTTGGTTGTTTTGTTGACCTCTTGTCAAGATAAGAAGAGTCCGAACTACCAGTACTTTCCTAACATGTACGAGTCTGTTGGCTACGAAACTTATTCTGAGTCTAGTGCTTTCAAAAATGGTCAAGAAGCGCAGCTTCCACCAAGCGGTACCTTAAAAAGGGGAGCTGAAATTTACGATTTGCCAAACACGACTGCGGGTTATGATGCGTCTAAATTAGTTGTTACCTCGCCTTTAGATTCTACGCAGGTAGATATGAAAAAAGCTGCGGAGCTTTACAATGTGTATTGTGCCATTTGTCATGGCGAAAAAGGAAACGGACAAGGAAACCTTGTAAAAAGAGAAAAACTTTTGGGTATTCCGAGCTATAAAGATAGAGTTATCACCGTGGGTAGTGTGTTCCACGTTCAGACTTTTGGTTTGAACTCAATGGGAGCTTACGCAAACCAACTAGATGCTAAAGAGCGTTGGATGGTAGCTGCTTATGTTATGAAATTAAAAAGCGAACTGTAATATCTTAATTTACTGAACTACGGATTATGTACACGATATCACGCAATCTTAGAATAACAGCAATTCTCCTAATTATACTTGGAGGAATAGGTATTGCAGTAGGCTTTATGCAAGCTCCAAAGACTATTGAACAAGCTCAAGAAATTATCGCTAAAAATAGCGAGCATAGTGGTCATGGCGAAGCTCATGGTGCTGCACATACTGCAGGTCATGCGGATGTTCACAGTGCGTCGAAAGAGGTAGCTCACAAAGACGCCGTTCATGCTGAGGAAGCTACACATGAGAGTGTTGAACACGAAAATGCGGCACATAAAGAGGATACTATTAAAAAGCCTGTCGATACAGCGAAAGTTGCTGCGGCTGACGTGAAATCTGAAAGCGCAGTAGCAAAAGATACTGTAGTAGCTCCCGTAGCTCCAGTAGCGCATGAAGAAGCAGCTAAGAATGAGGTTCATGCCGCACATGACGATCACGCAGCTCACCAGGCGCATTTAGAGCACCAGTTCCACCAATTGCAAAACAAGCCGTGGGCAGCCTTGTATGTTGCTTGTATTTTTGTGATGTTAATCTCATTAGGGGTTCTTGTATTCTACGCAATTCAACAAGTAGCACAAGCAGGATGGTCTCCAGTATTGTTTAGAGTAATGCAAGGAATCACTGCGTATCTTCCAGTAGGTTCAATCATTTTCTTTGTGTTATTGGTGTTATCGGCATTGCACTTTAACCATTTGTTTGTATGGATGGATGAAGAAGTTGTGAAGAATGATAAACTGATCCAAGGCAAGGCTGGATATTTGAATCCTTCATTTTGGTTGATTCGTGCAGCTATTTTCTTGATCGGTTGGAATTTATATCGTTATCTGTCAAGAAAGAACTGTTTAGCACAAGATGCTGCATCTGACGATAGCTTTTATAAGAAGAATTTTAAACTATCAGCTGGTTTCTTAGTGTTCTTTATAGTGAGTGAGTCTATTATGGCTTGGGATTGGATTATGTCATTCGATCCACACTGGTTCAGTACGCTGTTTGGCTGGTATGTGTTCGCAAGCTTCTTCGTAAGTGGGATTACTACAATTGCATTAGTTACACTTTACCTACAATCAGTTGGTGAGTTGAAATTCGTTAATAGCAGCCACGTTCATGATTTAGCGAAATTTATGTTTGGTATCAGCGTATTTTGGACGTACCTATGGTTCTCGCAGTTCATGTTGATTTGGTATGCAAACATTCCAGAAGAAGTTACCTATTTCGTTCAACGAATAGAAGATTATAACCTTCCATTCTTCGGAATGCTCGTAATGAATTTCCTTTTCCCATTATTGATTCTTATCAATACCGATTTCAAACGTGTTAAATGGGTTATCGTTATGGCAGGTATTGTAATCTTGTTAGGACACTATGTGGACTTCTTTAACATGATTATGCCATCGGCAGTTGGCGACCAGTGGTTCATTGGAATTCCTGAAATTGGATCACTCATGTTCTTTGTAGGTTTGTTCCTTTTGGTTGTATTTACAGCGCTTGGAAAAGCAGATTTACTCGTGAAGCGCAATCCATTTATTGAAGAAAGTAAGCATTTTCATTATTAATTTTAAAGATTTAAACAGATGCAAAGTTTGTTGGTAATTATTGTCGTAGCCTTGTTGGGGATTGCTGTTTGGCAACTGACAAAGATATTTCAGTTAACACAGGCCAGAAAAGGTGGTTACGACGATTCTCAAATCGCAAATGACAAAGACAACAATATCCAAGGGTACCTCATGTTCGGTTTCTTGGCGTTCATCTATATCTTTACAATTTACGGTTTATTGAAATGGGGTCACTTAGTGCTTTCTAACCCAGCTTCAGAACACGGTAAAGACATCGACCAGTTGATGAATATAACTTGGGTCGTTATCTTTATAGTACAAGCAGTGACTCAAGTCTTGCTTCACTATTTTGCTTTCAAGTATAGAGGCAAAAAAGGTAATGTAGCTCTTTATTTTGCAGATAACGATCGCCTAGAATTCATCTGGTCTGTTATTCCTGCAATTGTTTTGGCTGGTCTAATTTTGTATGGACTTTACGCTTGGAACAACATCATGTTCGTTGATGAAGAAGACGACGTCATGATTGTTGAAGTATATGCAAAGCAATTTGGTTGGGAAGTTCGTTATGCTGGAAATGATAACGAGCTTGGAAAAGCAAACGTTCGTTATATCGAAGGCGTAAATAGCATGGGTGTAGATATGTCTGACCCTAATGCCCAAGATGATAAAACGGTAACGGGTGAATTCCATATCCCAAAAGGTAAGAAAATTTTGTTCAAGTTTAGAAGTCAGGATGTATTGCACTCAGCGTATATGCCACACTTTAGAGCACAGATGAACTGTGTTCCGGGAATGGTGACGCAATTTGCTTTCACTCCAACGCTAACTACGGACGAAATGCGCAACGATCCAAAAATGATTGAGAAAGTTGCCAACATCAATAAAATCCGAATCCAAAAAAGTAATGAATTAAAGGCTGAAGGTAAGGCGCCTCTTGATCCTTATATCTTTGATTACTTGCTTTTGTGTAACAAGATTTGTGGTGCTTCGCATTATAATATGCAAATTAAACTTGTTGTAGACACTCCGGCCGACTTCAAACAATGGCTCGATGCTAAACCTACTTTAGCGCAAGCTGTGAAAGAAGCAAAAGCTGCCGAGGAAGCTCCTGCTGAAGGTGCTGCCCCTGCAACAGAACCAGCTGCGGCTCCAGCCGATGCTCCAAAAACAATGGCTCAAGTTTTAAGAAAATAATTTAAAAGTATAATATTATGTCAGCAGCGCACGCACACGACCACGCATTGGATCACGCTCACGACCATGAGCACCACCACAAGGATACTTTTATTACAAAATACATTTTTAGTATTGACCACAAAATGATCGCCAAACAGTACCTGATTACTGGTATCATTATGGGTGTAATAGGTATTGGAATGTCTCTATTGTTCAGAATGCAGTTAGCATGGCCTGAGCAATCTTTTAAAGTTTTTAGTTTCTTTTTAGGTGATGATTTCGCACCAAACGGAGTTATGCGAAATGACATCTACTTAGCTTTAGTTACCATTCACGGTACCATAATGGTATTTTTCGTTCTTACCGCTGGTTTAAGTGGTACGTTTAGTAACTTGCTTATTCCACTTCAGTGTGGGGCACGTGATATGGCGTCCGGTTTTATGAATATGATTTCGTACTGGTTATTCTTCTTATCGAGTGTAATCATGGTATCGAGCTTATTTGTTGAATCAGGACCAGCTTCTGCAGGTTGGACCATTTATCCACCGCTTTCTGCAGTACCGCAAGCAATTCCTGGTTCGGGTACAGGTATGACATTGTGGTTAGTTTCGATGGCAATTTTCATCGCGTCGTCTCTAATGGGTTCATTGAACTACGTCGTAACTGTAATCAACCTAAGAACTAAAGGTATGTCAATGACACGTTTGCCTCTTACCATTTGGGCATTCTTCATCACAGCCGTTATCGGTATTATTTCGTTCCCTGTTCTTTTGTCTGCTGCTTTATTGTTGATTATGGACAGAAGTTTTGGAACGTCGTTTTTCTTGTCAGATATCTATATTGCTGGAGAAGTATTGCATTACCAAGGTGGTTCACCAGTATTGTTTGAGCACCTTTTCTGGTTCCTCGGACACCCAGAGGTATATATCGTATTATTACCAGCGTTAGGTATCACTTCAGAAATTATAGCAACAAATTCACGTAAACCAATTTTCGGATACCGTGCTATGATTGCTTCGATTTTAGCAATTGCATTCCTTTCAACGATCGTATGGGGTCACCACATGTTTATTTCAGGTATGAACCCATTCTTAGGATCGGTATTTACCTTTACAACTCTTTTGATTGCGATTCCTTCAGCAGTAAAAGCGTTTAATTACATCACTACCTTATGGAAAGGAAATCTGCAGTTAAACCCTGCCATGTTATTCTCGATCGGATTGGTTTCAACATTTATCACTGGTGGTTTAACAGGAATTATCCTTGGAGACAGTACTTTGGACATCAACGTTCACGATACATATTTCGTAGTTGCACACTTCCATTTAGTAATGGGAATCTCGGCACTTTACGGTCTATTCGCGGGTGTGTATCACTGGTTCCCAAAAATGTACGGACGTATGATGAACAAAAATCTAGGTTACATCCACTTCTGGGTAACTGCGGTTTGTGCTTACGGTCTCTTCTCCCCAATCAACTTTATCGGTATGGCTGGTTTACCACGGCGTTACTACACAAACACAAACTTCCCATTATTCGATGACCTACAAAACGTAAACGTACTTATTACAGTTTTTGCTTTAGTTGGTGGCGCTTTCCAATTGGTGTTCTTGTACAATTTCTTCCATTCTATGTTCTATGGAAAGAAAACGGAACAAAACCCATGGAGATCTAATACACTCGAGTGGACAGCACCAGTGGAGCACATGCACGGGAACTGGCCAGGAGAAATTCCTGAAGTACACAGATGGCCTTACGATTACAGTAAACCTGGGCACGACGATGATTTCGTACCACAGAACGTTCCGATGAAACCAGGTGAACAAGTTCTGAATCACTAATACAAAGGCCTTTCATTTGAAAGGCCTTTTTTCTGTATATTTATTTCATTTTAGCTATGGAACAAAAGAAATATACCAACGGCGAAGTCACCATAGTGTGGCAACCGAAATTGTGCATACATGCGGCATTTTGTGCTAAAGAACTTTCGGCTGTTTTCAAGCCTAAGGATAAACCGTGGATCCAACCCGAAAACGCAAGCACAGCCGATATTGTTAATCAAGTAAGACGCTGTCCTTCTGGAGCACTTTCCTATTACATGAATGACGACGAGAATGCAAGTACTACAGAATAAGGAAGCTTCGCGTTTCGAAACGTCAATTGAAGGCGTAACGGCTTTTATCGAATATATCGAGAAGCCCCGTGCAGTACTTCTGCTTACACACACTTGTGTTCCGCTACAGATTGCCGGTCGTGGTGTTGGTACAAATCTAGTTGTTGAAACATTAGAACTCATTCGTCGGCTCGAATTTAAAATCGTGCCTCTTTGTCCGTTTATAGTTGCATACCTAAAGAAGACAAACGATTTTCAAGATATTATTGCACCAAAACTTCACTAATAGTTCGCTAATAGTTCATGAATCAAAATTTAGACCCAACCGATAATCATTTCTCGCCCGAAGAGCTCGACCTCGAGAAGAAACTGCGTCCGCTTAGTTTCGATGATTTCGCGGGTCAAGATCAAGTGCTCGAAAACCTGAAAGTATTCGTTAAAGCCGCAAATTTGCGTGGCGAAGCGCTCGATCATGCCCTGTTTCACGGTCCGCCTGGATTAGGGAAAACGACTTTGGCTAATATTCTAGCCAACGAACTTGGTGTGGGTATAAAAATCACTTCAGGTCCAGTACTTGATAAACCAGGCGATCTAGCGGGTTTATTAACAAACCTCGAAGAACGCGACGTACTTTTTATCGACGAGATCCATCGCTTAAGTCCTGTGGTGGAAGAGTATTTGTATTCTGCCATGGAAGATTTCAAGATTGATATCATGATCGAATCGGGTCCTAATGCACGATCCGTTCAAATCAATCTTAATCCGTTTACGCTTGTCGGTGCTACCACACGTTCGGGTTTACTCACTGCGCCTATGCGTGCCCGTTTCGGAATTCAAAGTCGATTACAGTATTATAATAAAGAGTTGCTCAGTACGATCATTGAACGCAGTGCAGGCATTATTAAAACGCCCATTACAACCGATGCTGCTATCGAAATCGCTGGCCGAAGTCGCGGAACTCCGCGTATCGCAAACGCACTTTTACGTCGTGTTCGCGATTTTGCACAAATTAAAGGAAACGGCACCATTGATATCGAAATTGCACGCTACGCATTAAAAGCTTTGCATGTAGATGCGTTCGGTCTTGACGAAATGGACAATAAAATTCTATCGACCATCATCGATAAGTACAAAGGTGGTCCAGTCGGGCTGTCGACGCTGGCAACAGCAGTGAGTGAAAGCGCCGAAACCATCGAGGAAGTATATGAGCCGTTTCTCATTCAAGAAGGTTTTATCATGCGTACACCACGCGGACGAGAAGTAACCGACAAAGCTTTCCATCATCTAGGAAAATCGCGTCCAAATGCGCAGGGCAGCCTTTTTTAATTCGTTTTAAAGTCGGTTTTCATGGATTATAGCGCACGTATTAAAACAAAGGCCGCAGAACTTGGATTTTTGTCCTGTGGTTTTTCGCGCGCCGAATTCCTCGAAGACGAAGCACCTCGTTTAGAATCTTGGCTAAAGAAAAATTACCAAGGCGAAATGGCGTATATGAATAATCATTTCGATATGCGTCTCGATCCGCGTTTGCTCGTTCCCGGCGCGAAAACGGTAATTTCACTGTTACTCAATTATTTTCCCGAGAAAACACAGGTTTCAGACTCGTTCAAAGTCTCTAAATACGCCTATGGAACCGATTATCATTTCGTGATAAAAGACAAGCTTAAAGAGCTGTTGCGTTTTATGCGTGCAGAAATCGGTGATATAAACGGACGCGCTTTCGTTGATTCGGCGCCGGTGCTCGACAAAGCCTGGGCGGCAAAGTCGGGTTTGGGATGGATTG
>JAIXTU010000178.1 GCA_027483785.1 Flavobacterium sp. | reverse complement strand
ATTCATAAAAAACTGCGGCAATCGGTGAACTAAACGATTCGTCTTCGACTAAAATTAAAAAGCCGTTATCGTAAATCTGTCGATTACTCATCATGAACACGGCTTTGTTGTAGTCGTAATTATTACAATATTTTTCTAGTTGTAGCACATCGCTTCGGTGATAAATACCTTGATAAAAGTGTGCCATGTCGTATTTCCTAGGCAGATAAATTTTAGAAACGTTTCGGCAACCTAAGCCAAAATAGGTAAAGATATCAGTTGCCAAGCCTGCTAAATCTTCGGCGGTTTCTTCACCACTAAGTACAGCTATTCCGTTTCGATTTTTTCGAATGATGTTTGGCTTGCTTCGGAAGTAGTATTCGAAATAGCGCGCACTATTGTCGCTTCCCGTTGCAATTACGGCTTCAAAATCGGTTAGTTTTTCTTCCACGAAAGTGTAGGCATTGGCGAAATCAGGAGCAATAGACTCCAATAACTGCACTACGGCTGTGGTAAGTTGCTGATCGGACGACGATCGTTTAATTAACGCATGATTTCCCGACAACCAAACGCATAAAATGTCGTGAAATCCAACCAAAGGAACGTTGCCGGCTAAAATCAACCCGATTCGTTTAGGCGCTTGCTTTTCAGTAATCGCATATTTTGTCAGCCATAGCTCTAATTTTTCAATTGTGAAGTTCTCCGACCAACCTTGTAAGCAAAAGCGCAGCATTTCTTCGGTGTACCAACCGTTATGATGTACCATGCGACTTAGCCACTGCTGCACATTTTTTTCTGCGGAAGTAAGCGAATCTGTTGAAGCAGTTTCATTCAAAATCCGAGAAAATGCGGCACCTAATTGCACTAATGATTGAATTTTCGCTTGCAAAGTCATAAAGTTGTTTGTTAATACGTTTGTTTGCACGTAATTTTGCAGCAAAAATAAGTGAATTCACTAGCAATATCACTTTCAAATAGCGAAGCATGGCCATAATCATTACAGACGAGTGTATCAACTGCGGAGCTTGCGAGCCCGAGTGCCCAAATACAGCAATTTATGAAGGAGCAGACGATTGGCGCTACAAAGACGGAACTGCCTTAAAAGGGAAAATTGTACTTCCCGACGGTACCGAAATTGATGCTGAGGCACCACAAACGCCCATTTCTGACGAGGTGTACTACATCGTTCCGGGAAAATGTACAGAATGTAAAGGTTTTCACGACGAACCTCAGTGCGCTGCCGTTTGTCCGGTCGATTGCTGTGTACCCGATCCAAACCACGTGGAAAGCGAAGAAACCTTGCTCAACAGGCAAGCGTTTTTACACAACAGCTAGATCACACGAACCAAAATAAGGCAGCTGCCTTATTTTACGGATATTCCAAGAGTTCCATTTTTACAACGTCAACATCAAAAAATCAAACACGCTGAAAAAATGGGACTTTTTATTTGTTCTAATTCTAGCGGCATTAATATTAGTTGCTTGTTCAGACGATACTGGAGGATGGAACAGCTCGGACGACCCAAGCGTTGGTCTGTGAAGACAAGTATCTGATCCGATGAATGGAATTGTTGCTGTATCCGAGCTCGTAAGGTCCTAAATGCGTTTATGAATGAAATTGAAATCTGCATAAACCCGAGTTAAAGCTCGGGTTTTTCGCATAAAAAAACCGATCACTTTCGCAATCGGTTTTTGTGAAGATTTAAGAAGAAACTACTCGATAGTTACTGGAAATGAAACTTCGATATCGGTACTTCCACCAGCGTTGGTAATTATGCCTTGATCCACACCAGTTCCGTTTTTATTCAACTCATGACGTAAAGTAAACGTGATACTTCCCGTTCCTGCAGTAGCCGCAGTTTGCAAGGTAAACGTTAAACCAATCGGATTGTTATTGCTGTCGGCATCTGTATAAGTAAATGTGCCAACCGTTCCTGTAGTTTGGTAAAAGAACTGGTGTTCTTCATCTTTTTCCAAAATCTCAGGATTTTTAATTTCTGCCGGAGTTTCTGTTTCATTTTTTAAAACTATAGAACCCGTGTAAGTAGTGCCAGCCGTTAAATTTCCGCTAACTACCGAAACAGGTAAACCAGGTCCGTCTCCGTCTAAGTCTCTCGAAACTAAAGTGATCGTTTCTCCACCGCCGTTAAGCGTTACTTCTATAGTTGTAATAACCTCTTCTTCAATTACTTGCGAAGCGCTGTCGTCGTCGCATGAAGTGAATAATGCCGTTGCTAGAGCTGCGAAGATAAATACTTGTTTTTTCATGATTAAATATTGATTTGTACTTGTAAAGTGATGTTTCTGCCTAATTCATCTGCGAATAGGCGTTGTTTATTTAAATAATTTCTATAACTCTGATTTCCAATATTTTGAATTCCCAAACTTGCTTGTAGCGCGGTTTTTTGTAATTGAAAAGGCCATGAAGCTTTTAAATCAAAGAGTTGGTAGGCGTTTGGAGGTCTGGAAATCGGGACCGTTACCTGTGTTAACTCATTGTTTTGAACAATATTAGTCTCAAAATCAAAATCGGGAAAGGCATTTTGAAACGCAACGTATTCGTGTCGGAGTTCTAAAGTAAAATCCGATTTCTCAAAAGGTTTTACAACAATCGACGTGTGCCAATTAAATGGCGGTATGTCGATCAAGTTTCTGCTTTCGCGAACGTCGTAACCCGAAACGTATGAAGCAGCCGTTTTAAAGGAAAATCGATTTGAAAATCGGTACGTCCAACTAAAATCGGCACCAAATAAGCGAGCAGTAGTGCTTTTGTATTCATAAACTGGAAATGCACCGCGGATTGTCGTAAGAAAACCAGTTGGTTGTAAGTAAATAAAGTTCTCAATGCGTTGCAAAAACGATTCTAAACTAAATGTATTCGCTTTCCATGTCAGATTTTGGTTTAACGCTACTTTCACCGCATTTTCCTGTTTCAAACGCAAATCTCCTACTTCGATAATGCCCGATGAATGGTGTAAACCGTCCGAAAAAAGTTCGCTGACATTCGGATTTCTGTTTAAGGCAGTCGCTCCAAATTCAATGCGGTAGTTTTCGGAAATTTGTCCTGAAACTTTAGCATTCGCCGCAATATTGTGGTAATTAAAAATCGGTTCCACTAAAAGTTCACCTGCGTTTTCAAAGACTACAAATTGCCCAAAATCGGACTGATAATTGCGTTCATTCCAGCGAGAATTCTGATAAAACTTACTCGCTGTAATTCGCGAATAATCGTAACGAATCCCGCTTTCTAAACGAAAGGTGCTGTTTAATTCCAAATCCGAAATGGCATATAATCCCAAATCTGTTTTAGTAAAATTCGGCACTATTGGTCGTACTCCTGTATCTGGGTTTGCAAAATTGGTTTGATAGCCGCCCGAAATTCCCAACTTCACTTCCGTATTTTGGAACATTCTTTTAAAATCGGCCAAAATACTGTGCGACTGCAAAGTCAGATCCAAAGCGGGAATATTATCTCGATTTCCACGTCGAATATCGAATTCTTTTCGATTATTGCGTTGGTAGCCGTAATACCATTTGCTATTCCACTGGCCGAGTTGCTTTTCCAACGAAAGCTGTGAGAACAAATGCGACACTTGTTGTTTCGGATTGGCAATGTCGTACGTGAAAGGTCGTACTACCGATGGTTTCTGCGATTGGATGGCAAAATACAAATCAGTTGCATTTCCAATATGCGAAGCGGCAAGGATGCCCGTTTCAGTTTGAAAGTACGACAATTCGGCGTTTATGGTTCCGAATTTCAATTTACGTCGGAGTTGCGCTGCTGCAGAAAAATCCCGATTTCCCGTATTTGAAAGTACGTAATCTGCAGCACGGCGATCGCCAAAGATTTTAGCTGCGGCATCGATCCGGTACGAAGTTCCCTTTTCCTTTGCACGAACAAAAGTAGCAGCCATTGCCCCACCGCTGCCGTTTGATTGCGCGGTAGAGGTAAGCTGACTAAAAATAGTGTCGTTTTCAGGAATCTGACGTTCCAATAAAATCAAACCACCTACGCCGTCGCCACTGTACTGCAAGGCAGCGGCATTTTTTACAACATTTATTCGCGTTAATCCGTTCACATCTACAGCCGGCGCATGTTCGGTTCCCCATTGTTGGTCTTCCATGCGCAAACGATTGGTAAGCATCGAAATCCGACTCCCACTCAATCCATGAATTATCGGTTTTACGATGTTATTTCCCGTCTTTAAACTATTTACGCCGTTTATTTCGCGCAAAGCATCGCCCAAATTTTGAGCTGAATATTCGCGCAGCGTTTTGGCATTCAGTTTATTACTTCCTGAAACATCATAAACCAATGAGGCTTTTTTCCGAACAATAATCTCGGCCAAATCCTCGGCATGTGGCGATAAATTAAATTGGTACACTTGCACAGGCTCGTTGCCTATTTTTTGTACGACTTTTTCGAAATGAGGTGCAACAACAGTAAATTCATCAACAGAATTATCTACCGTAAAGACAAAAGTGCCTTGTACATCGCAGTTAATTTTTTTCTTACCTACGTTAATGAAGGCATTTTCAACGATCATGCCACCCGATTTTACGTTTCCAGAAATGGTTTTAACCAACTGCCCAAATCCGAAGTCAACAAAAAACAAAGCAAAAACGGCGCCTAAAATGGTTTTATTCATACGTTTTACTTTTACTTATTGTAGCTGGGAGTTACGTAAAAGTAGGCGGTGCACGAAGTGATTTATAGGTAAAGTGTTTATTAATCCAACTGTTCGAAGGTTGAACAATGGTTTTTTGCTTGAGTGTTTGCTGAGCGGTTATACCGACATACAGCTCGGTTGGAAATAAATCGCTAATTACAGCCAGCGTACAGGAGTCGCAATGCAAGGAAAGATCTCCGTGGCTGTGGTGCAAAACCGCCTTATCACTCGTTTCGGTAAAAAGCGCACAATGCTTTGATTTATTTTCTTCAAAGTGATGAATGCGGTGCGCAGATTGCCAACCTAAACTTCCTAAAAGCAAAGCGGCAAGTAAACAAACTACGTATTTTTTGAATGCATTCACGGGTCAAAAGTACGCTTCAAATAGGTGAATTTGCCCTAAAATTTAGAAAACTTTCACACTGAAGTCGAGGTGTCACGGGCAATTTTAGTGGTAGCTAAGGCGCTCTTTACCAAATTAAACCAGTCGTTAAAATCGGATGGTTTTAGGAAAAAGTTCTGTGCACCAGCGGCTTGCGCTAAATCGTAAACTTCTTGCTGTTCGATGGTAGAAAGAACAATGGTAGGTATTTCTTGAAGTTTGGGTTGCTGTTTGATCCACAATAAAAAGTCTATTCCGTTTGTAATGGGCATGTAATAATCTACAAAGATTATATCGGGAATAAACGATCCGTTTTCCAAAAAGCATTTCGCTTCGCTTGCTGTTGTGGTAAAACGATAGGCGGGCGTATCGACAAGTTTACTCAGTGCGTCGAAAAGAAAATAACTATCATCGGCATCGTCGTCAATATGTAATACACGTACCGTTTTCATAGAAATTCTTGTTTAAGACTTCAAAGAAATGCGGAAGAGCGTACGCAGTTGATACGTTTTAGCGTTATTCTTTTACAAGATTTTAAGGTTTTTAGATAAAACGCTGTACTTCAGTGCGAAGCATATTGATAGCCAAATTGGTTGTCGATGCGCTATTTACAGCATTTTGTAACAATAATTGTCTGAAACTATCCGCATTTGTGGCTTCGGCCAACAATGAAATTTCTCGTATATTTCTCAGCGTAGCGTTTTTAGCAGCGGTTATCGCCAACCAACACTCGTCTGAAACATAAATTTGCTGCGTTAAATTGTGTTCAAATTCTTGTTCCACCGTGGCCGATAAAATTTGTACGTACGATTCGGCGTCGTCGTGAACCGGCGCAATTCGTACCGCAACTTTAGCGATCGAAATTCGATCCATCAATAAAGTTAAGCGCTCGTATGCTTGCAATTTAAGAGGCAAAGTCTCTTTCCGCGTTTGGCGAAGTATCTCGAATCGGCGCTCTTCATTCTGATTTGAGACAAAATTTTTGAAGAAATTCACAGCAACAATACCTACAATGAGCGCAGGTAAAATGTTGAGTAAGGCTTTTAAAAGATCGTCTGCATTCATAATTGCTATAATTTTCGCGCAAAGGTAGCTAAATTCTGTGTTCGCGAATAGCTGCCGAAATTTCCTCCTTTTTTCTAACGATTCTTAAAAAAAGATTTGCTTTTTCAAGTTGTTGATAAATGGGAAGTTATGAACTGTTTTTCTTTGATGATAGAAATTACGTCAGCAAGGGTGCTTTTTGCGAAAATGCCTTTCGGCGAATGGATTAAAACCGAGTAAGATTCTTTAAATTTGTAGTTTATTATTTTACGATGGAACGCTATATAAGCCAGTTAAACGATGCTCAGAAACTTCCTGTTTTACAGAAAGATGGACCGATGATAATCATTGCCGGTGCCGGTTCTGGCAAAACACGAGTGCTCACCATTCGAATTGCTTACCTGATGAGTCAGGGGGTCGATCCGTTCAATATTCTTGCTTTAACCTTTACCAACAAGGCGGCTCGCGAAATGAAAAAGCGTATTTCCGATATTGTTGGTTCAAACGAGGCAAAAAATCTTTGGATGGGAACTTTCCACTCGGTATTTGCCCGAATTTTACGTGCCGAATCTTCGAAGCTGGGTTATCCAAGCAATTTTACCATCTATGATACGCAAGATTCTATTCGCTTGCTTTCTTCTATAGTGAAGGAAATGCAACTCGATAAAGACATCTACAAACCAAAACAGCTCTACAACCGAATTTCTTCATATAAAAACAGCCTTATTACCGTTCGTGCGTACTTCAATAATCCGGAATTGATGGAAGCCGACGCCATGAGTAAGAAGCCACGTACTGGCGATATTTATCAAGAATATGTAGATCGCTGCTTCAAGGCTGGTGCAATGGATTTTGATGATTTGTTGTTGAAAACCAACGAATTACTCAATGTTTTTCCAGACGTGCTTAGCAAGTATCAAGATCGTTTTCGATATATACTCGTCGATGAGTATCAAGATACCAATCATTCGCAATACTTGATTGTTCGCGCCTTATCCGATCGTTTTCAAAATATCTGTGTCGTGGGTGATGATGCACAAAGTATCTATGCATTTCGCGGAGCCAATATAAACAATATTCTAAATTTTCAAAAAGATTATCCCGACGTAAAAGTATATCGACTTGAACAGAATTACCGAAGTACACGCAATATCGTTGAAGCGGCAAATTCGATAATTGAAAAGAACAAAACCAAGCTAGATAAGGTAGTTTGGACGCATAACGATGACGGTCCAAAGGTGAAAATTCATCGAAGTATAACCGATGCTGAGGAAGGTCGATTTGTAGCTGCAACAATTTGGGAAGAACGAATGAATAAACAGCTTTCTAATAATTCGTTCGCCATTTTGTACCGAACCAACGCCCAGTCGCGCGCAATGGAAGATGCGCTGCGCAAACGCGATATTCCGTACCGAATTTACGGTGGTTTGTCGTTTTATCAGCGAAAGGAAATTAAAGATGTTTTGTGTTATCTGCGTTTGGTTTTGAATCCGAAAGATGAAGAAGCACTGATTCGAGTCATCAATTATCCTGCTCGTGGAATTGGCGATACGACTATCGAAAAACTCACTGTGGCTGCAAACCATTACAAACGATCGATTTTCGAGGTGATGAAAAACATCGATAAAATTGATTTGCGACTCAACAGCGGAACGAAAAACAAACTGCGCGACTTTGTTACGATGATCGAATCGTTTCAAATCATCAGCAAAGAGCAAGACGCATTTTATGTAGCCGATCATGTGGCCAAAAAAACCGGATTAATTCAGGAATTGCGCAAAGACAATACGCCCGAAGGCATTGGCCGACTCGAGAATATCGAAGAATTACTTAACGGTATAAAAGATTTTATTGAGGGACAACGCGAAGTTGATGGCGCAACAGGAAGCTTAACCGAGTTTCTAGAAGACGTAGCGCTGGCAACGGATTTGGATAAAGATACGGGCGACGATGATCGCGTGGCTTTAATGACCATACATTTGGCAAAAGGACTAGAGTTTCCGTACGTGTTCGTGGTTGGAATGGAAGAAGATTTGTTTCCCAGCGCCATGTCGGTGAACACACGTGCCGAACTCGAAGAAGAACGTCGATTGTTTTATGTAGCACTGACACGCGCCGAGCATCAGGCGTATTTAACCTACGCACAATCGCGGTATCGTTGGGGAAAACTTACCGATTGTGATCCGTCTCGATTTATCGATGAAATAGAATCGCAGTACGTTGAATATCTGACTCCACCAGAAAATACCTACCAATACAAACCAATGATTAATCTGGATATTTTCGGCGATATCGACAAATCGAAATTGCGCTTATCCAAACCAGCACCCGGAACGCCACCGGCATACATTACAAACGAACTACCGAAAAAGCCGGAAGGTTTACGTCGTTTAAAACCCATTAATATTCCT
>JAIXTU010000063.1 GCA_027483785.1 Flavobacterium sp. | reverse complement strand
GGCATGGGTTTGGCTCTTGCAGCAATCGTTAAAGGTTACAAGCTTATTTGTGTGATTACCGATAAGCAGTCTAAAGAGAAAATGGATATTCTGCGTGCCGTTGGTGCAAAAGTAGTTGTTTGTCCGACTGATGTAGAACCAACCGATCCTCGTTCTTACTATTCGGTTTCAAAGCGCCTAGGCGAAGAAACTCCAAATTCATGGTATGTAAATCAATACGATAATCCGTCGAATGCAGTAGCACATTACGAACAAACCGGCCCGGAAATTTGGGAACAAACAGAAGGAAAGGTCACACATTTTGTGGTTGGCGTTGGTACAGGAGGAACTATTTCTGGAGTAGCGAAGTATTTGAAAGAAAAAAATCCGAATGTGAAAATTTGGGGTGTTGATACCTACGGCTCCGTTTTTAAGAAATATCACGAAACGGGTATTTTCGACGAAAACGAGATCTATCCGTACATCACTGAAGGTATTGGAGAAGACATTCTTCCTAAGAACGTAGATTTTTCTTTAATCGATGGTTTTACAAAAGTTACCGATAAAGATGCAGCTATTTACCAACGACGATTAGCGTTAGAGGAAGGTATTTTTGTTGGAAACTCCGCAGGTTCAGCGATTAAAGGTGTTTTACAGCTAGAAGAACATTTTAAAGCTGAAGATGTAGTGGTTGTTTTGTTCCACGATTCGGGAAGTCGATACGTAGGTAAAATGTTTAATGACGACTGGATGCGAGAGCGCGGATTTTTAGATGAAGAAGTTACCACGGCTCTAGACTTAGTCAAAGATCATATCGATAAGCCATTAGTAGTAGCTAAAACCGAAGAATTGGTTTCACACGCGTTGGAACGTATGCGCAAATTTAAAATTTCGCAAATTCCGGTTGTAGATACTAGCGGTTTTGTTGGAGCTATCGACGAGGCTACCTTGTTTCAAAATTACATCTTAGATAAAAATCTAGCAGATAAACCAATTCGCGAGGTAATGTCGGCAGCGTATCCTATTGTTTCTGCGCATGCAACAATCGAAGAAGTAAGCCGATTAATAAACAAAGAGAATCAGGCGGTTTTGGTGGCTTTAGATGGCGGAAAGTATCACATCATTACCAAATACGACATTATCAATTCAGTGAAGTAACACTTAATTGCTTAATGTATTTTCAATTTGGTCCATCATTTGGTCCATCGATTTATCATTTGTATTGATATAATCAGATTTTCCTCCGTAAGGTGTATACTTTTCGGGTAAGGTCACCTTAAAGAGTCCATGAGTAGGAACACCAGACGAAACCGCTAAGTGCATCATGCCACTATCGGCACCAATGAAAAGGGCGGCGTGATTTAAGATGGCGGCAATTTCTCGAACGTCTTTGCTGTAGAAGTGTTTTAGTTTGTGGTTAAATTGAGAGATATTTTCAACGGGAAGTATTTCTATAATCTCATATTCCGCTGAAAAGCGATTTGAAAGTGCTTCGTAAAATGTATTCCACCAACTAGAATCATAGATTTTCTGACCAGTTGCGTAGGTGAATAAGCAGATTAGCGGCTTGTTGCTTTCCTGTAAGCTCTTATAGGTTTTTAAACCCTTTTCTTGCTCGGCTGTTGATAAGCGTAATTTTAGTGGCGAAATTTCTCGCGTCGGAATTTTAAAAAAACTCCAATAGGCATAAACCGGATATTTTGCCATATGCCGATAATCTGAAAATTGCGATATCGCTTTCAGTTCCGCTGTTCCAAAAACTTTATATTTACTTTTTGCAAGTTTTGTGGCAATTGTACCCGATTTGGAACCAGGATCCACATTAATTATTAAGTCGTACTTAGAAGTTACTATTTTAGTCCATGCCTTTAAGTATCCTAAAAAATCCTTTGCAGGTTTTCTACTTAGCTTAATGGATGTTCCAAAATTCGAATAATTTTCAAAGACAATATCCACCAACGCGCCCTTCGCAAATACGTCTATTTTCGCATTCGGAAAATCTCTTTCCAACTCTTGTACAAGCGGCGTTACTAAAAGCATATTACCTAATCGGTGGTTTGGTCGGCAGATTAATATTTTACGGATGGTATTCTGGTCCAAGTTGATCTTTTTTGCAAAGGTCTAAATCAAGATTTTGCAAGCTGTTAAGTCAATCACAATTCACAATTCCTTAATATCTCAAACATTTTCATTTTTTTTAAAATTTACGGAAAAACCGTAATTGTGATTTAATCAGATAGTTAATTTAGCGTCATACAAGCCAATTAAATTTTTACAAGCCATGAAAGAGGATTTTCTCCACTACGTCTGGAAGTTTCAGAAATTCAACCACCAAAATCTCTATACGACTAGTGGAGAGCCGCTTTCGATTGTAAATCAGGGCTTTTACCTTAAAACGAGCGGCCCCGACTTCTTTAACGCCAAAATCCGAATCGGACAACAGCTTTGGGTAGGCAACGTCGAAATTCATCTAAAATCTTCAGATTGGTACTTACACCGACACGAACAAGACGTCAAATACAAAAATGTAATTCTACACGTTGTTTGGCACTACGACTACGATATTTTCCTTGAAAATAACGCAACAATACCCGTGCTCGAATTGCAAGGACGAGTATCTGCAACTTTAGTACATTCTTACCAAAATCTACTCCAAAGTAAAACTTGGATTTATTGCGAGAAGCTCTTTAGTTCTGTCCCTGTTGAGATTGTGAATGCATTTCTGGAGAGATTATTCATAGAACGCGCCGAACGAAAAGCTACAGGTATTGTAGATCTATTTCGAAGTCAAAACTCTGATTGGGAAGCTACCTTATTTGTTGCTCTTGCAAAAGCATTTGGTTTAAATTCCAACGCCATCGCTTTTGAGCAAATGGCTCAAAGAGTAGGTTTTAAAGCTGTAATCAAAGAATCTGCGAATTTAATCGCGTTAGAAGCCCTTTTTTTAGGATGCTGCCAATTACTTGAGTCCGAATTTCAAGATTTTTACGCCCAGCAGTTACAGGCAGAGTACGGATTTTTGAAAATTAAGTACCAAATTTCTGCTGATTTACCGCATCCCGTCGAGTTTTTTAGGCTTAGGCCCGAGAATTTTCCAACAATTCGGCTGGTTCAGTTAGCGGCTTTTTATCACCAAGCTCCCTTCAAATTTGAAAAGCTTATACAGGCAACAGACCTCAAAGAGTTCTATCAAATTTTTAAAGGTGGTGTTTCAGAATACTGGCAAACCCATTATATTCCTGATAAAGCAACGCGAGCTTCTCCCAAGCAACTATCGCATAGTTTTATTGACTTGCTGCTAATCAATACAATCATCCCATTTTTGTTTGCGTATTTTAATGAAAACGGTCAAGCTAGATCCGATTTTCTAATCGATCTTGCCTTTGGAGTAAAACCAGAAAACAACACAATTATCAAGCGTTTCAGCGATCTCAATCTCAGGGCTAAATCGTCCTTCGAATCGCAGGCCTTACTCGAATTAAAACAGCAATATTGTGAAAAGGGACGATGCATGAATTGTTCGATTGGTGTGCATTTGTTGAGTAAATCCGAAAAATCTACTTAATTTCGTTCCACTATGCGTTTTGATTTACGTCTAAAATACTATTTTGAAAAACACGGATTTAATGCGGCCAGTCGTTTAGCCGATAGCTTGGGTATGCGCGCCAGCAGTGTTCGCTTGTTTTTCATTTACATTTCCTTCGTTACAGCCGGACTCTGGTTCGGAGTGTATCTCACGCTCGCTTTTTGGCTTAAGTTAAAAGATTTAATCCGAGCCAAAAGATCTTCCGTTTTCGATTTATAAGCCTTATGAAAAGTTTGTTTCTCATTCCTAAGCTACATCGGCGTGGCTTGGGAGCATTGTTTTTACTACTTATTTTCCTCCAATTGTGTCTGTACTTCCATTCGCCGTCTGCCACGATGCCCGCAATCGATACCAAGGAATTGGAACTTTTGGAAGCCGCATATGAAAAGAAGCTAGCAGCAAGAAAATATAAAAAGTTCGAAGTTAAACCCTTTAATCCCAATTTTATAAGTGATTACAAAGCCTATCAGCTAAAAATTCCAACAGCGGCATTCGATCGCTTACAAGCATATCGCAAAAAAGGCCTTTATGTAAACTCGGCGGCCGATTTCCAAAAAGTTACGGGTGTTTCCAACGAGTTACTGCAAAAACTGTCTCCGCTTTTTGCATTTCCCGCTTGGACGAAAAAGAAGGCGCAAACGACTTTTCGACCAAAACCTCCCGCGGCAAAAGCAATTGATCTTAATACCGCAACAGAAGCGCAATTGGTTGAGATTCCCGGAATTGGTGTCAGACGTGCCCAACAAATTCTCGATCAACGAAAAAAACTCGGCGGTTTCTGCACCATAAATCAACTGAAGCTCTTATATGGGGTTGATGAGCTTATGTTCGAACAATTAAAATTATACCTAAAAATTACCTCCAAGCCAAAAGTTAATAAACTGCCTATCAATCGGGCAAGTGTAAAAGAGTTGTCGGCTTTTCCGTATTTCCATTACGCACTGGCTCGTGAAATTGTTAAAATCAGGAGTCGGAAAGGAACATTAATTATTGAAGATTTGGCAAATGTTGAAGGAATTACGCAAGAAAAGTTAACAATATTAGTTTTATATTTGGAATTTTAAAAGCCATTCGTAAACACATGAATTCAACTTACTTTTCGGAAGAGCATGAATTGTTCAGAAAAAGTTTTCAAGATTTTTTAAAAGCAGAAGTCGTTCCTCACATCGAAAAGTGGGAAAAAACAGGAACTATCGAGCATTTCATTTGGAAAAAATTCGGCGACATGGGCTTCCTTGGGATTACATACCCAGAAGCGTATGGCGGTTTGAATTTAGATCTTTTCTACATGGTAATTCTGCTTGAAGAATTACAAAAAATTAAATCTTCGGGCTTTGCAGCAGCCATTTGGGCTCATGTATACCTTGCTATGACGCACCTAAACGCCGAAGGTAGCGAAGAAATCAAACAAAATTATTTAGTTCCAAGTATCGCCGGTGATAAGCTAGGTGCTTTGTGTATATCTGAACCTTTCGGAGGTAGCGATGTTGCTGGAATGCGTACTACCGCAGTTTTACAAGGTGATAAATATGTGATCAATGGCTCTAAAACCTTTATAACAAACGGTGTTTACGCAGATTACTACATCGTAGCAGCGAAAACCGATCCAGCAGCCGGAAATAAAGGTATCAGTATCTTTTTAATGGATGCTAATGCTAAAGGTGTTTCCAAATCAAAGTTGGATAAACTCGGCTGGCGCGCATCAGATACAGCAGAAATTTCTTTCGACCAAGTTGAGGTACCCGTAACTAATTTAATGGGCGAGGCCGGAAAAGGCTTTCCGTACATCATGCAACATTTTGCGCTAGAACGTCTTATCATGGCCATTAACGCACACGCTCGAGCCGAATACGCGATCGATTATACCATCGAATACATGTCGCAACGCGAAGCTTTTGGCACAAAAATTAGTAAGTTTCAAGCACTACGCCATAAATTAGTAGATCACGCCTCCGATGTAGAGCATTGTAAAGTGTTTAACTATGTGGCTGTAGATCGCTTACAAAAAGGGGAATATGTGGTTAAAGAGGCTACCATGGCCAAGTTAAAATCTACTAAAGTAGCCGATGAAACCATTTACAGTTGCTTGCAATTCTTAGGCGGTTACGGCTACATGGAAGAGTATCCATTAGCACGATTGCTGCGTGACAGTCGTTTAGGTCCAATTGGAGGCGGAACATCTGAAATTCTTCGTGAAATTTTATCGAAAATGATCATCGACAAGCAAACCTATAAACCTGCTGTCAAGCACTAATAAAACCTCACTTCTTCAAAGCGCCTCTTCGGCGCTTTTTTCATTTTTTTTAATTTTTAGTTAAAACAGTTCTTTTCTTCCAAGTAAGATTATAGCTTCGTCTGAAACTAAAACAAAGAATATGAAAAAATTAGTACTTGTCGGAATTGGTTTATTTAGTATGATTTGCAGTTCATTTGCGCAGGAACAAGAAAGCGAAAAGAGTAAATGGTCATACACCTTGCAACCTAGACTTGGTTTTGCTAAATATGAGCAAAGCGGTTTGGTTACCTTAAATGGCACGTTCAATGCTTTCGACGTTTTTCTTAGCCGAAAAATCGCAAAAAATCTCGACTTAACGAGTGGGGTGATGTTCTCAACCTTTGATGCAAACTACACTTTGGCGGGAGAATCAGCACGTTTGCAAAATGATTATGTGCAAATTCCGCTATTGTTAGGAGGAAAAATTTTTTTCGATGAAAAAAACGATCAAAGCTTAATTTCAATGCGCGTTTCTGCTGGTCCTGTGGCAAGCTTTATAGCGAGTCAAGAAAATCAAACTATTGCTGGTAAAACAAAAGAAGATAATTTAGGTTGGAATTTCGGAATTTTAACGCAACTAACAGTCGATTTTCGCGTGTCCGACCGTTCAGCAGTGTACTTTGGTCTTCAAGGTCAGTCCGACTTTACCCGAATAGAAGACAATGGTAGTGAAAACAAAATTCAGCAAGCCTCAAGTATTTTATTCGGCTATCGCGGAACATTTTAGTGGTTTTTGGGTGTGCCGGCGGGTCGTTCCTCCGGCGCCGTCAGGCCTTTCACTGCAATAAAAAACGGCTGCCGCAACTTCCGCCATCCCAGCACAAGAGCTTCCTTCGGTCGCTTTGTGCTGCGGGCGCTAGTACTGCGGCAGCCGCTTTTTATTTTCGTTGCAGTCCTTCACACAAAGAATGTCGTAACTTTCGATAAGTGATATAAAAGTTGTTTTCAATTTTGTAGAACTTCATTTAATCATTGCCAACAAGCACGGGCACTCATTTTGGTTACTTTCCCCGCGCGACTGATTAGCTTCGCTCAGTTCGCATTTGGCTCGGGTGCAGCGGGAAGCCTTTTTTGTGGTGGCGTTTAAGCCACAAAAAAGTTTGCAGCGGAAAGCAGGACGGCAAAACCACATGTATCTCCAGCGAATAGTTTTGCCGGCGCGCCAAAAAAAGTTTTGAAAACCAGAAAAATAGTTTACTTTTGCAGCCTTAAAGAAAGGGGGTGTCTATATTATGTTGATTATACCAATTAAAGACGGAGAGAATATCGATAGAGCGCTTAAG